>CALMKY010000095.1 GCA_937867195.1 uncultured Saprospiraceae bacterium
TATTCCTGAGTGCCAAACTTAACGGCGACGTTAATGAAAGTACTTACCGGGCTGCTGCCCTGGTTGAATTGCTTCATACCGCCACTCTGGTGCATGATGACGTAGTGGATGATTCCATGGAGCGTCGCGGTTTTTTTTCTATCAATGCTATCTGGAAAAATAAAATTGCCGTTTTGGTAGGAGATTATTTTTTGTCTAAAGGCTTATTGCTGGCATTAGATACTCATAATTATAATTTATTGCATATTATTTCTACGGCTGTAAAACGAATGAGTGAAGGCGAATTATTGCAAATGGAAAAAGCAAGAAAATTAGATGAAAACGATTTATATGATTTGGCATCTATCACTAAAATATTATCGGCGACTTCGGGAGCTATGTGGTTACAGAGTCATCATTTGTTTGATCCTGCGGAAACTGTAAGTACCTATTTGCCTTCATTCCGGAAAAGCAATAAATCAAATCTGATTTGGAGGAACATCCTTACGCACAAAGCAAGGTTGCCGGCCTCGATTACATATTACAAGAATGTGATATCGCCGAATGGTGAATATTTGCCCAGGACCATTAAGCCTGCCTACAATCGTACATATCGAGTCCAAATTGATGATGCATGGTATGCAAATAAAAAAATACCGGGTAAGCTACTAAAAACCATTCAGAAGGTTCCATTATTAGCCAAAGAGGGCTACGTGTATTCTGATCTTTCAATGATTCTGCTTGGCAAAACAATTGAAAAAATCACCCATCAACCATTGAATCAATTTGTCGAAAACAATATCTATCATAAAATCAGGGCAGATCATACTTTATATTTACCCTTACGATCCTATACAAAAGATCAGGTCGTGCCTACGGAATTGGATAAGACTTTCAGGCATCACCTGATCCATGGTTATGTGCATGATGAAAACGCAGCCTTGCTGGGTGGTGTATCAGGGCATGCAGGATTGTTTAGCAATGCAAACGATATTGCCAAGCTTGCACAAATGTTGCTTAATAAAGGGAAATACGGAGATGAAGTCTTGTTGGATTCCAATGTTGTGAAGGAGTATACGAGGTACCAATCACCGGAGACTGGCAATCGTCGTGGCCTGGGATTTGATAAGCCTTTGCTAGAATACAATTTTGAAGCAAGTCCCGTTGCAAAAGATGCAAGCCCCGAGAGCTTTGGCCATTCGGGATTTACCGGTACTTTTTTATGGATCGATCCTAAATATAATTTGATCTATATTTTATTGACCAATCGCGTCAATCCCACCCGGAATAATAATAAATTATCACAGCTGTCCATCAGGCCCTGCATTCAGCAATCTATTTATAATTTTGTGCTTCAATCTAAATAACCTCAACTCAACGTTTATCAGAATGAATTTTCTTTTTTGGTTTTGTTATGTGGTAACTTCCATCCTGGCTTTGATTTTTTTATACTTTTTTTTAGTTGGATTAAGTGATGGCAGTGTGGGAGAAAAAAACAGGATGCTCTGGATACTCATCTTATCCGTATTTACCGGATTGCTCGTAGGTACCATATGGTTGAAAAATCATGATAAAAAGGTGTTGGCGGTGGGTCTTCTTTCGTTACCAACGATATTGGCTTTATTTGGCATGGTCTATTTATTGATTTTTATTATTGGAAAACCGGATATGCGTTAAAGATGGAGGAAATTATAAAAAGGACCATGGATTATGTTAAAAATGAATTGGCCCACGGAGAAAAAGGACATGACTGGTGGCACATATACAGGGTGCTTCAGAATGCACGCACCATCAATCAACATGAAAACGGTGACACCTTAATTGTAGAATTAGCTTCATTATTACACGATATTGCCGATTCCAAGTTTCACCATGGTGATGAATCCATTGGCCCATACAAAGCAAAAGGATGGCTGCAATCCTTGGGCCTTGATGCAGGCACCACAGATCATGTCATTGCTATTATCGAAAACATGTCTTTCAAATCCAGTTTAGGAAAAATAAATTTTACCTCTAAGGAATTGCAAATCGTGCAAGATGCAGATCGTCTGGATGCGATCGGGGCCATCGGTATAGCCCGTGCATTTCACTACGGAGGATATAAAAATCGTGAAATCTATAATCCCGATGTCAAGCCTTCACGTAACTTAAGCAAAGAAGAATACAAAACAAGCACCGGTCCTACCATCAATCATTTTTACGAAAAACTGTTATTGCTTAAAGACAAGATGAATACCCAAATGGGTAAAAAGATGGCAGAGGCCAGACATAAATTCATGGAAGATTATTTGGACCAGTTTTATAAAGAATGGCAATAGCTATTTGTTCAAAGAATTCATATTCTCGAATTAAGATTGATTGACGAATGCAAATTGGCATTTCTTTGAGTTCCATTGCAGGTACTTTAATGCCTCAATAGATTGTATCTCGTAATTCGAACATATTTTTAATTGCACTACTCCTTAAGGTTGTTTTTCATCACATCGATTTGATGATGCGATCCAAGCACAATGACTTTCATACCCGGTTTGATAATCGTATGATCGTCCGGATTGATGACAAACTTGCCATCTTCATCTTTGATGCCGATACAGGTCACACCGGTCTTGCGCCAATTCATCACAATGTTAAGAGATTGATCCTTGATTTCATTTGGAAGATCATCGTAGGGAATGGATTCCATGTTGATGGATTCGCCTTCTTCTCCTGAGACAAAATCAATGAATTCGATGACATCGGGTTTGGACACAAGGGTGGCCATATGGGTACCTCCTATTTTATCGGGTAAGATGACATTATCTGCGCCTGCTTTTTTAAGTTTATTGACAGAGCTGTTTTCACTGGCCCGACTGATGATCTGGATATCCGGTTTCAGAGACCGGGCGGATAATACAATGAACACATTATCTGCGTCTGTAGGTAAGGCAGTAATCAATGATTTGGATTGCAGGATATTTGCTTTCATCAACGTTTCATCCAGAGTGGCATCATCGATGATGGACAATACTTCGAAGTGTTCATCGGAAAACTTACGGATCATTTCTTCATTTTTTTCGATGACTACAAAAGGCACATTGTGTGATTTCAAAGTGATGGCGGCTTGAGAGCCATT
>CALMKY010000096.1 GCA_937867195.1 uncultured Saprospiraceae bacterium
TTTCTAACGGTCCGATGGTATTTTTCCATCGATACATATTGCCCACTCCATCGCCATGAGCCAGGCATCCCCCCGGGAATCGCACGAAAGAAGGTTTTAATTCGGCAATGATCCGTGCCAGATCGCTTCTCATTCCATTCTGTCTGTTCATGAATGTATGTTGAGGAAACAGTGAAATCATATCCAGCAAGACATCCCCTTCATTTGTAGCCAATATCAACAGACTACAACTATCACTGCGTGCATTTGATTTTAAACGACTATTGTATTTTTTCCATTCCTTTCTATCAACTGTTAATGTATTTTCGGCAAGGACATTCCCTTTGTTATCCTGCAATCGTATTAAAAAAGGCAGGTGCTCTGACTTTTTATTTTTTGCAAAAAAAGAAAAATTAAATTCATCACCTGCGTGGACAGTTATAAAATCATACCCATTATTTTTAATTCCGACACTGGCCAGATTATATCCAATCTTTGCGTTTTGAGGTGCCGATTTAATTTGAAGACTGCCGATATGCTCGATCTGAAGATGGATGTAATGAGGATTGTTTGAATGAATAGGTTCGTTTGTCTCAATCTGAATAGATCCATAGGAAAAACCAGTTGTGACATATTCCCAACTCGTAAAAGGGTTCCATTCCGTACGGTCGGTAGGACTGTATTCAAAAGACCTGTTTTGAATCAATTCTGCATACAACCCACCATCTGCAGCGTAATTAATGTCTTCAAAAAATATTCCAAAGAGATCTTTTGAGATAGATTTAGATTTAAGATTGCCAGATGTTTGGTCCTGACCCAATAGACTTAGGGAAAAAATTATAAATATTATTAGGATCAGGTTTCTGCAAGAATCATTATGCATGAATTGATATTAAAAAGAATAAATGGATTGTATAAAAATAATACTATTACTTAATTCGGACCATAAATCAAAGCTACCCTCTATCCGGTAGAATTGATCCTGTTTAATTTCAGCCACTTTTTTTCATTCAGGATAAACGGTCATTTTTAGAATGGCACTTCATCATCGCTATTCATCCTGCTTGGTCTGACGATCGAACCAATATTAGGATTCATTTGAGCAGGTATCGGCATATCTCCTCTCAGCTTGGTAAAGTCAAAATCATCCAGATCCGTAAATTTAGCGAAGCGATCAATAAATTTAAGTTGTACCGTATCCAGTGGACCATTACGATGCTTGGCGATAATGATTTCAGCGGTTCCTTTCGGTAGTGATTCGTCTGAGCCTCCACCATTTTCCATATCATAGTAATCAGGACGATATATGAAAGTGACTATATCTGCATCTTGTTCGATAGCACCGGATTCACGCAGATCGGATAGCATTGGCCGTTTAGCACCGCCACGGGTCTCTACAGCCCGGCTCAGCTGTGAAAGAGCTATTACCGGTACACTTAATTCTTTTGCAAGTCCTTTAAGGGCACGAGAGATCGATGAAATTTCCTGTTCGCGGGTACCTGATTTATTGTCACTGCGTCCCGACATAAGCTGCAGGTAATCGATAATGATCATTTTGATATCATGGTGCATTTTTAGTCTTCGGCATTTAGCTCGAAGTTCGAATATATTAATACCGGGAGTGTCATCGATATAGATTGGCACTTCGGCCATACGTTCAATCACACCATGAAGTTTGGACCATTCGGTATCATCCAGACGACCATTGCGCATCTTACTACCTTCGATCTCAGCTTCAAGTGCGATCAGCCTGGTGACTAATTGCTGACTTGCCATCTCGAGTGAAAAGATGGCCACACCCATATTGTGGTCAAAAGCAGCGTTTCGAGCCAGACCCAATACAAAAGATGTCTTACCCATACCAGGTCGTGCTGCCAAAATGATTAAGTCAGAGGGTTGCCATCCCGATGTGATGCGGTCGAGGGCCGAGAATCCTGAAGGTACTCCCGTGAGTCCCTCTTCCCTCTGAGATATTGCTTCCAGGTGCTTTTGAGCTCTGGCAGCTAACGCTCCGAGTGATTCATATCCCCGATTGATGTTCCCTTGTGTGACATCGTATAAACCCCGTTCAGCTTCATCCAGAAGATCGAATACATCCATCGTCTCATCGAATGCACCGGTAATCGTATTAGTGGCTATTCGAATCAGCTCACGCTGGATATATTTTTGGGCGATGATACGAGCGTGATATTCGATATTGGCAGCAGAACCAACTTTGTTGGATAATTCCACCAGATAATGAATGCCTCCAGCCTGATCAAGGTGTGCATTGGATTTAAGTGTCTCATGTACCGTGAGTAGATCGATGGGTTGAGTCTTTTCAAACAAACCAAGCATCGCATTGTAAATTACCTGATTCTGAGGCTTATAAAAACTCTCCTGCTTGAGTATGTTAATGACTACGGGCAAGGCATCTTTGTCGATCATAATCGCACCCAGTACGGCTTCCTCCAATTGAGTAGCCTGTGGCTGTACCCGCCCGAGCGCCATGACCGAGGCATCATTTTCAACTTTTCTGAATCGGGTACCTCGACCTGAAGATTGATTGATATCGAATATTTGCTCTTGATTCTCCATTACCGCACGACAAACATAATCTTAAAAAATATATATAAACCAGATTTAATATCTGTATCAGGTCAAATGTATGAAAGCCCGGCTTAATGAACCAAATATCAAAGATCTGGAACCGAATTATTTCATGTTAGTCTGGTGTGGAAAACATGTGGAAAACTCATTTTTAAAAAGACTTTCTCGGGTATTCTCAGTTTTAAAAGAGGTGATGATACATCTTACTATGTTGATAACTTTTATAAGTTTATTTTTGAACCTATACAAGTAAGTCAGGTTAAGCGGTCCAAAGGATTCGATGACGGTAAATTTTGTATAAAAACATGATAAAGGATCACAAGTCGATTTGATTTATTTAAAACTATCCGTGATAAAGTAACTTTGACCTTCATCCCTTTCATTAATTTGCTCAATGATTCGAAGGGTTTTTATCCGTCATATTGGCTTGAGCACGATAGGTGCCAATTTTATTTTCAATCAAAACAAATCAATCCAAGAACTATTTGTTACAAAAAATCAATCTTTACCTCGAAGCAATCCTGAAGATCAGGGGGTGTCTTTAGCTGCAATTCACAGATATTTCGACGCAATAGAAAAAAGCAACCAGGAATTTCATAGTACGATCGTGGTGAAAAATGGTTTCGTTATAGCAGAGGCTTATTGGTTTCCGTATGCTCCGGATCATAAAATGCAGCTTTATTCGATGAGCAAAAGTTTTACTTCCACGGCAATTGGTTTAGCCCAGCAGGAAGGGCTACTTTCCGTGGAAGATCCTGTGCTTACATATTTTAAAGATGTATTACCAGAAAATATCAGTGAAAATCTTCAAAAGCTAAAAATCAAACATTTGTTGATGATGGGTGTAGGCATGGCCAAAGACTCGATTATGACCATCGAAAAATCTCCTCCCGGCACACCCTGGGCAAAGACTTTTCTGTCTTTACCCATTGATTACGAACCGGGAGCTAAATTTTTATATAATAGCGGTGCGAGTTATATGCTGTCGTGCATCCTTCAACGGATTACCGGTCGTACGATGGGAGAATATCTCAAGCCAAGATTGTTTGATCCACTCGGCATGAGCCAGGCAGTGTGGAGTGTGAACAACGAAGGGATCAATTACGGTGCTTCGCACCTCCGTATTACATCTGAGGATATGGCTAAGTTTGGCCAGTTTTATTTACAAGAAGGAAAATGGAATGGAAAACAAATACTTAATTCCGAATATGTCAAGGCTGCTTCATCTAAGCAAATCTCGAATGGAAATAATAATAGCGCCTGGAATTATGGATATGGCTATCAGTTTTGGCTCAATCCCGTCGGAGGATTCCGTGCTGACGGTGCCTATGGTCAATACAGCATGATTTTTCCGGAGCAAAACGCAGTGGTATCCATTGGCAGTGAAAGCATTGATAAGGCGGCTACAATGAATACGGTATGGAATACGCTTTGGCCTGAATTGAATAAAAACCAAAAGCTCATGCCAGATGATTCTGCAAATGCAAAATTGAAACAAAGACTCAGTAAACTTAGATTCGCACCACCTATTTATTCAACTTCATCTTTGTCGGAAAATAGACTCCAAAATAAAACATTTAAAATAGATAAAAACGACTTGGGAATTGAATCCATGACCTTTCTGTTTGGCAAGGATACTATTTCTTTCAGGATAAAAGAAGAAGGCATTCCTGCATATCAAATTTTCTGTGGCAGGAATCATTGGCTACGCAAGGGCAATTTCAAACCGAGGGAACATTCACTGTTCAGCCGACGGCGCATAGATTTTGATAGCAGGGTGGCAGCATCCGCCGGATGGAGCAATGACAATACATTAGAAATTACGATGAGATTTATCGAAACCTGTCACGGGGATAGTCTTACTTGTTTATTTGATGAAGATCGACTGGTGATCCGAACTTTATTCAGTGCATCCAGGTTAGAGAAAAAAGAAGACGGTAGAGCGGCTCTGGTGGGTTTTTTAAATAGCTAACGAACTGAGTTTTGATAAATAAAAATTAGGCTCGTAAAATTAAAAAAGACCGGAGGAGCTTTTTAAAAAACTAAACAGTAAGTTTTTTCTCAAGGACTATAAACTCCAGCTTCATTTTGTGTTTACCTGACTTACCATCATCCGGAAAAGGAATTACTTCGCCTGTTTCCATGTATCCATTTCGTTTGTACCATGCGATGAGTTCAGCGCGCAATGATACCACCCTCATGTAAATAGTTTTAATACCTATATGATGAGCATATTCTTCACAGGCTTTTAAAATCTCCCTACCGATACCACCCCCTTGTAATACTGGTGATACAGCAAACAAGCCCAGATAAAGACGATCACCATGCAATTGAAGATTTACATTTCCAATAATTTGATGATCTTTTCTATAGATAATGAATACATGACCTGCCGTGTTCATTAACTCGGAGACCTGGCCATCACTGGTCCTGATTTCACCCTCTATTAAATCAGCTTCCGTGGTCCAGCCTTTTTTAGATGATTCGCCCCGATAGGCACTATTGAGCAATCGTACGATTTCATTTACATCATCCTGACCTGCAATGGAAATAAGTGGATTACTAAACATACATCGTAAATATCAAAACTGTCTCAATCTTAATTAGTGAAACGTAATTCGTGATTAGAAAATATGAAGTCGGTGAGTACTTTATTTGACTTGGATAGGTTGTCCACCATTCACTCCACCGATGGGCGTGGTTGTCTGAATTTGTTGCGGATTGGGTATTGGCTGCTGGAGAGGTGGTTGTGCTGCTGTCATGACTTTATATACAAAGTATTTGGTATCACCTTGCCAGGGGAATTTAAAATAACGTTCCTTATAATACAATTCCATGCGCTGACCAGAAGCGGATGCTTGCATGATTTGTTCTGCCACGGCTTTATCGGATACGGTAAAATCCCAAACATTTGGTGATACCATACCGGAAGAGTTTGTGCTCGGCATGAGCAGTAAATTCAGCTCGCCTTCATAGGTCTTAAAAATAACTCCTTTATGACTAAGCTTCATCACTTGACCGGCACGCATCCCATCACTGAATGGTACAAAGATTACAAAAGCACTAAAGGCAGCTATCAGCAATACAGCCAAAATCAATAATCTCATTAACCATTTCTTGATTGTTTTCATCTGGAAATAAATTAAATAATTTAAAATCAGGATTCAAAGGTAATTAATTGTATTTAATAAGATATGGTAAAATCGACTAACGCTGAAGGTAATGACCCTAAACCTGGTCCCCTCAACTGTGAAAACTTAATCTAAAAGACAAATTATGGTAAAGATTTTTTATCAAATACTGATGCAGACAGATCTTAATTTCTAATTTTGCCATTAGGATTAGCAAATTAAAATTAATGAAATTCGTCAGAACCTATCAAACGATAAAAATCAATGTTCATGGGGGCATTCTTCCCACCGGTAAATTAGAAAAAATTCTCTCTGTATTGTCTGCTTTGCACATTGACCGGCTTAAGTTTGGCTTACGACAAAATATTTTTATTGAATTTGCGAGCATCTACCTTCCCTTGGTTGAAAATAAATTGATGGAATCTGAAATAGATTATCAACTCAATGATCAGGAATATCCCAATGTCATGTCATCCTATCCGGCGCAAAGTATATTTCCTTCCTGTACCTGGCTATCGGAAGGTGTATTTAAGGATATACTGGATAACCTGGACTATCCGCCGACTCTCAAAATCAATATCGCCGACAGTATTCAGACGTTGACACCCGTATTTACCGGTAATATCAACTGGATTGCCTCCGAGCTACACCCACATTATTGGCATTTATACATACGATTTCCAAAGACCAATACAATTATTAAATGGAAAGACATGGTCTATACCAATGATCTTATGCGATTTTCAAAAACCATCGAAGCCTGTTTGGTTCAACATAAGGAAACTCCAATCGACCAAATCGAACAGGTATTGATTGAAAATCTCCAAGGTGAACATTGGAACCAGATCGTAAATGATGAAGAAATACAGTGGCAAGTATACAGTCTGCCTTATTATGAGGGACTCAATAAGTACCATGATCATTATTGGCTGGGTATCTATCGCCGCGATGAATGGTTTAATACCGATTTCTTACAGGATCTTTGTAAGCTTTGTCAGGATTCACATCTTGGTGAAATCTGCATTACACCCTGGAAGTCGATCATAGTAAAAAATATTGCGGATGCAGATCGTATGAAGTGGAATCATTTGCTCAATTATCATCATATCAATTCACGACATGGTTTGAATGAACTAAATTTTCAAATAGAAGACAATAATTCTAAATCCTTACGGCTTAAACAGTTTATTGTAGATAATCTCAATGAAGATGATGTGCGTACCCAAGGCATATGCTTTGGCATTAAAAGCAAACCCAAAACAGAGGTTTTTTCTAATATATTAATCAGAAAAAGACATTTAATCAATCTTGGAAAAATCAAAGCATTACCTGTATACGATATTTTATTAGCAAAGGATTTCAATCCTCATGAGCGGACCGGGTTGGTGTACCGCAATTCATTATTTAGTTATTTATTGCCGGGAGAACTCAGTGGATGTATCCGCGAATATTACCGCAATCGTATTAAAATGGTTGAAGCAGACAAATTACCAGAAGCAGAAGAAAATAGAAACAGCAGTGCTTTTTTCCCATCCGATGAAGAAGTATATCAATGTCAGGATTGTAAGACGATCGTGGAATATGAAACCGATTTATTAGGAGGATCACTTGAATGCCCTGTCTGCGGTGCAGGGGAAGACAAAATCAAATTAGTAAAAAAATCCGGTTTGTTCTGACGGGACGCTTTTAAGTTCTTGGTGCGTTAATGGATCCCTGTTGCAAACATGGTAAAATAAACCAGCATACGATCCATGAAGTTTATTGC
>CALMKY010000097.1 GCA_937867195.1 uncultured Saprospiraceae bacterium
CAATTTGATCATAAGTAAAAAATAAATTGTTCATTTTAAAATCTATTCCTGATTGGGTGGTCGATTTATAATGCAAACCAATCTGGTTGTGTACTGGCACCATCAAAATATCATTCATCGATATTTTATCGGTATTCCCGTTTACCGTGATACCTTTGTAAGGAATAAAATAAGAAGAATAAAGTTGTTTTTTATTGCTCGTCATTTCAGGTATCCATATTTGAAGGTTGATATCTTCTGTTCGATTATGAGAATAGAAATATGAGAAATTCCCGTTTGTCAAAATGGCTTTTTTAATGATAACATTATTTACCACCGGTAAAGTCACCAGATTCAGGGTATCCAGTAATGGAATGGGAATTCCGCCGGGAATCGGGCTGAAAATATCTTTTTTTGTTTTCGACAATACATCTCCGGTATACCTGAGATTGAGTGTGCCATCGGGTGATACCAATAACTGGGCTTGTTGATATGATGTTGTCAACAAACTGGAAACGGCAAGCTCTCCCTGAACCAGAGGTAAGGCCCATTCAGCAGATTCTTTATTCTCGATTTTCAGATCCGGCAAACTACAAGCACCCGCCATCAGGACAAAAATTAAAAAAAGGAAATAACGGCATCTCCCGGGAAGCATAATACTTACGAAAATAATCGAATTTTATCAGAATGGATTTAAAGTACAACTTCCTCACCCGGCGAGGGAATGGATACATTTTTAAATCCTAACCCGACCAAATGGTTTTGCCAGACAGGCAATACATCTTCATCACCATGTACGAGAAACGTCTTTTGTGCCGAGCCGGCTTGATTCTTTAAAAACTGCGACATTTCATTTTGATCACCATGGGCAGAAAAGCTATCCATGATTTGTATGTTGGCTCTTACTTGTTTTACTTCTCCAAAGAATTTGATATGATCGATGCCATTTCGAAGCATACCGCCCGGCGTATCCGGACTACAGTAGCCTACGATGAGTACGGTGTTTTTGGGATCTTCGATATTATTGGCCAAATGATGTTGTATGCGACCTGCATTGGCCATTCCACTGCTGGCTATAATAATCATGGGATCCGGATTTCCGTTGAGGGCTTTTGACTCATCTACGGATCGAATATACGTCAGGCCATTGAATCCAAAAGGATTTTTATCCACCATCATATATTCATGTAATTCGCTGTCGAAACATTCAGGATGACTGGTAAATACATCCGTTGCATTGACAGCAAGCGGACTATCTACATAAACAGGTATTTTGGGTAATAAATTTTTATTGGATGCTTTATCGAGCATATAAACAATCTCTTGCGTACGGCCAACACTGAATGCAGGAATAATAAGTTTTCCCCGGCGATCAACACAGGTTTGTTTAATAATTTCTATAAATTTATTTTCATCTTCCGGTGTGGATTGATGTAGACTATCCCCGTAAGTAGATTCGGTAATTAAATAATCAACTGCCATCATCGGGATCGGGTCATTCAATATTGGTCTTGCCGGCCTTCCAATATCACCTGTAAATCCCAGCATGGTAATCTTATTATTTTCTTTGATCCGTAAGGTCACACTTGCGCTTCCCAGTATATGACCGGCATCTCTGAATAATACATCGACCTGATCATTGATCGGAAACCATCGATCATATCCAAAACTTACAAATTGTTTCATCACCCGGCCGGCATCTTTCATCGTGTACAAAGGCTGTACTACTTGATGGGTTGTATTATTGTGTTTATTTAATTTTTTGGATTGATACTCAGCATCGCTCTCTTGTATTTTAGCGCTATCCATCATCATGATGGCTGCCAGGTCTCGGGTAGCCGGCGTGCAATATATATTTCCTTGGAATCCATCTTTGCTTAATTTGGGAACACGACCGCAATGATCGATATGCGCATGAGACAAAACCATCACATCGATTTCACCGGGTTTAAAATACCATTTTAGATTTTCCTGATCCGCATTTTTACTTTGA
>CALMKY010000098.1 GCA_937867195.1 uncultured Saprospiraceae bacterium
TATAATATGGCAAGAATATGGCGGGCATTTGCATTCATGACGTTGGTCGATACCTATGGTGACGTACCTTACAGCGAAGCGGGTAAAGGATATCTGGAAGGAATTAATTATCCTAAATATGATAAGATGGCTGACATCTATACTGATTTATATAATGAACTCAAAAATGCAACAGGGGCTTTATCCACCTCAGGGGAATATGTATCGGCTGATGTGTTTTTTGGTGGTTCCAGTAGTGCCAGCGCCAGCGCCATCACCAACCAGGTAAGCCATTGGAAGAAGATAGGATATTCATTGATGCTAAGACTTGGTATGCGGTACTCCAAATTGGACCCTACGAAAGCTGCCAGCATTGTGCAGGAAGCTTTCACAGGAGGTGTCATACTTTCCAACAGCGATAATGTCGTGTTGAACCAATTCAGTAATTCATTTACAAATGGTTTTTCTAATCTGCAAAGAAATGTGAGTCCATATTTTTACTACCTGACCGAACCTTTTGTTAATCAATTAAAAAATACAGGAGATCCCAGACTAAAATATATTGGAGCCAGTTATGCTAAACCTGAATTAATTACATCCACTCGCGATACCACCTTGGTAAATCAATTTGGTTTTCCTATTGGATATGATCAGATAAGTGTTTTAAAATATCCGAATTATAGGGGCACCAAAGGGGGTGGACAAAACTATACGCAATTAAATTATGATGTGATGATTAATCTGGTCGCCCCGGCGCTATTCATTACTAATTCACAATCGCAATTTTTACTGGCTGAAGCACGATACAGAGGATGGATTACTACAGGACCATCAGCAAAAGAGTATTATGAAGCCGGAATAAGAGCCGCCATGGATGAATGGAATTATTTCCCGGGTGTACTTAATCCCGCTGTTTCAGAAACGGAAAAAACTAATTATCTAAAAAACCCCGGCGTGGCCTATAATGAAACAGATGCACTAAAATTGATTAATACTCAATATTGGGTGTGCTCCATTACGAATGGTCCTGAAGGTTTTGCCAATTGGAGAAGAAGTGGATATCCGGAATTGCAGCCAAATAAATACAATAATAATTTAAACGGGGGGTTTGTTCGCCGGATGGCTTATCCAAATGCCGAAGAAGCACAGAATCCAATAAACTATAAAGCAGCTGTTGCCAATATGGGGGGAGATGGTCTTACCCAGCGGATTTTTTGGGATAAATAAGGATATTTTTATTAATTCATCGGAAACTTTGATTTTGAACAAGACCGATTTTGCAAACGAAATGCTGGTCTTGTTCAAAATGCATTGTACTCATCAAACTATGAAACACGGTTAAGTTGGTAAAGGTTAAGAATGATTGCATTAGCCCGTGACTATTCGAATGTAATCATTACAGGCGGGAATGCTATTTACAGAACTTAATAACTGGTATGACATACCAATATAATTTGCAGATTTAAAATATCGAATCAGAAATGAAATTATGGAAAGCATTAAACTGACGCTGATATTTTACTTTATTTAATTTGTATAAGGTTGCTTTCTTAGTATACGATTTTTGATTTTTTTCTCCTGTATCAATTAATAACTGAGTAGACAGTATTTTTCTGCTGAAATTTCGACGATCCAGCGTAACATTATAAATCGCTTCGTACAGACTTTGCAATTGAGGCAAAGTAAATTTTTCAGGAAGCAATTCAAAGCCAATTGGGTGTAAAGCAGCCCTATACCTCAACCGTTCAATGGCTAGGGATACCATCCGGCCATGGTCGAATATCAAAGGAGGGATTTCATAAATATTAACCCAATGCGCATTCTGGGCCTTTGCAGAGTCCTGATTGTGATCGTGGATATTGATTAAAGCAAAGAAACAAATGGAAATGGTACGCTCTACCGGATCGCGATTCACTTCACCAAATGTTCTCAGTTCTTCAAAATAAATATTCTTTAACCCGGTCAACTCATATAATATCCTATTCGTTGCTTTATGTAAGTCCTCTTTTTTCTCTAAAAAGCCTCCCATCAGGGACCATTTATCCTTTTCGGGTCTAAAGTTTCTTTTTATCAATAGTAACTTGAGCTGGTCGCCGTCAAAACCAAAAACTATACAGTCCAATGCAACTAAAATTCTTGAGGTATGTGGATATTTATTCATTCCTTAAAGAACCATGTAAGATGATATCAGGTGGAAAGATAAATAGTTTTTGAAGTGTTTCAATTTTACTCATTTCTACCGGATCAATTTCAGGCCAATCAATTAAAAGAATAACCCTCTTCACCTATACCTCCGTTTAATTGTAACGCATTGATAAATAAAAATTTAGCTTTGTTTTTTGAAAGAAATAAAAATAAATGTGTCAATCCTACACTATAATTTTTTTTAATACTAAATTTATATTATTTTGTCACCGCCAAAATGAATTTGAGCGCTCACCCTGACAAGATATTTTGAAACTTTAAAATTACTTTTTGGATATGATTAAATCTAAACTTTTTATGACATGTCTGATCACTGCTTTTGCAGCGCTCATGCATGCCCAGACCATCAGCGGGACTGTCAAGTCAGGTGCTGATAACTCTACTCTGCCAGGTGTATCAGTCCTTGTAAAAGGTACTGCAAATGGTACTGTAACTAACATCGATGGTCATTATAGTATTAATGCTGATGCCAATAGTGTACTCGTATTTACGTATGTAGGATTTCAAGGAAAAGAAGTGGCCGTCAACAATCAAACGGTGGTCGATATCATCATGGAAGCTGATGATCAGAACCTGAATGAAATAGTGGTCACCGCATTGGGTATACGCAAAGAAGCTAAAAAGCTTGGGTATGCGACCAGTACGATTGATAAAGCTGCTATTACTGAGAACAGGTCATCTAATTTTATGAATGCCCTCGAGGGTAAAGTAGCTGGTGTCAACGTGACATCGTTAGGTACTGGCCCTGGCGGTTCATCCAAGATTCGCATAAGAGGACAATCTTCTATCGCAGGGCAAAATAATCCACTCATTGTTATAAATGGTGTGCCAATCGATAATACAAACTTTGGTTATAATCCTGGCAATGCCGGAGCAGATAATTCGATAGGCTTGAGAGGGGGCGGAACCACCTCAGATGGAGGTGACGGTCTTAGTAGTATCAATCCAGATGATATCGAGAGTATGACTGTTCTAAAAGGAGCGACCGCGGCAGCTTTGTATGGCTCACGTGCTAAAGATGGAGTCATCATGATCACCACTAAAACAAGAGGAGACGCTAAGTCAAATGGTATTGGAGTAACTATTAATTCCAATTTTACCAATGAAACTCCGCTCGATTTTACGGACTACCAATATGAATACGGTCAGGGTGAAAATGGTGTGAGACCGACTACCGCCAATCCCACATCGGGCCAATGGTCTTTTGGAGAAAAGTTTCAACCGGGAATGACGCAAGTTTTATTTGACAATGTTACGGTGCCGTATGTGCCGGTTTATAATAGAATCCGTAAGTTTTTCAGAGATGGTCAAAATTTATCAAACACCATTACGTTGGCTGCCAATACCGAAAGAGGTGGTTTCAATCTTTCTTTTAATAATTCCAAAAACTTAGGTATCGTTCCCAACAATAAATTTGACAGAAACATATTTAATTTAGGCTTTGCCTACGATTTATCAAAAAGACTAAGTCTTACAGGTACAGCAAATTATTCTAAAGAAAAAAATACCAATCCTCCTAATATTGCCAATCAGGATAATTCCATTCCAACCACTCTTTACAATTTGGCCAATAGTATGCCGTTGGATTTGTTGAACGAAAAGAAATACAATGCCTTAGGTAATGAATACATCTATTCAAGATTTATGAATAGAACAAATCCTTATTTTACTTTGGCAGAACAATTTAATAATATCGTCAGAGATCGACTCTTCGGCAACATCTCTTTGAAATACAGTATTACAAATTGGTTATCTATCCAGGGACGCGTTGGCCAGGATTTCTGGAGCAGGGATCAGGCTTATAATAACTTCCCTACTGGACAGGCATCTTTGGCTGCAGCTCCTGCAGGTTTTGTCAATGGAGCTTTTACTCAGGAATCAAGAAGATTTAGAGAGACGAATGCGGACATCCTTATTACGGCTAACAGGGAATTTGGCAAATTGGGAATTGATTTATCCGCCGGCGGTAATCAGATGTATAGAAAAGCGGATCAAAATAATGTGGCTGTTCAGGATTTTGTGGTTAGAGGTTTATATACGGTAGCGAATTCACGAGTTAAAGATCCTATCTATAACCTTTCTGAAAGAGCTGTAAATTCTGTATACGGATCTGCAGAACTATCTTGGAACCGGTATATTTATATTAATGGTACCATTCGAAACGATTGGTTCTCCACTTTGTCTCCTGCCAATAGAAGTATTCTTTATCCTTCTGTATCGGGATCGCTTATTTTGAGCGAAGCCCTTAAACTGCCTACCTGGATTAGTTTTGGTAAACTGCGTGCCGCTTATGCTGAGGTGGGTTCGGATACAGATGTTAATCCTTATGCCAATAATTTATTTTATGGTGTCAATGCTAATTTGTTCCCCAATCCGGCCGGTGCCTCCCAGCCAATCGGAGGATCCTCTGGAAATGTACTACCCAACGCTAACCTAAAACCGATGCGTTCCTCTGAAAAGGAAATAGGATTAGAATTAAAATTATTTAAAAACAGAGTAGGATTAGACTTAGCAGTATATCAAAAGCTAACGAAAGACCAAATCGTCTCAGCTCAAATATCGGACGCTTCTGGTTTTACCAATACATTGATTAATAGTGGTACCAGCCGTACCAACGGAATTGAAGGGCTTATCACCTTAAGTCCAATAAAAGGTAAATTTAATTGGGATATTACGGTAAATGGTGCTTATAATAAGACCAAAGTTTTAAAATTATTGACTGAAACTCCAGGAGAAAGAATTACAGTAGGCACCCACGTGTTTAATGGTGAATTGCGACAAGTAGTTGGTCAGGAAATGGGTCAAATTTACGGCTTCGGTTTCAAGAGGGATGCTCAGGGACGCAAAATATTCGGTACTAACGGTATCGCAATCCGTACTCCTGATTTGATTTCCTTTGGATCTGCCTTGCCAAAATGGACAGGTGGTTTCAACAACTCATTTTCTTTCAAAGACTTTAGCCTTTCTTTCCTGATAGATTTCAAATTAGGTAATATGATGCTTTCCGGTACCAATTTCAACGCAACCAGACATGGACTTCATAAGCAGACCTTGGCAGGTAGGGCCGAAGGTGGTATTATTGGGGATGGAGTCAATGAAAAAGGTGAGGTTAATACAGTAAAGGCAGGGGTACAACCTTTCTGGGAGGTCGTCCGATCTCAACAATTAATTGAGCCCGTGATTTACAACGGTGGCTATTGGAAATTACGCCAGATTACTGCCGGATATGATTTATCAAAATTTATTCCCGCGGATTTTCCTATTAAAGCTGCAAAAATCAGCTTGGTGGCGAATAATGTATTCATATTGAAAAAATGGGTTGACAATATTGATCCGGAGTCTTTTGGCTATACATCAGACAATATTGTCGGTATGGAGTCTACCGGCTTACCAACCACTCGAAGCATTGGTTTTAATCTTAATGTTAAATTCTAAAATTGAATGATCATGAAAAATTTATTTAAATATATATTTCTACTATTTTCATTATTTATTTTGTCCTGTGATGATGGCTTCGATAATTTAAATATTAATAAAAATGCTGCAACAGCAATTAATCCGGCTTTCATTTTAAATAATGCCGTGATCAATGCTTCTTTTGTAAGTCAGACGGTTCAATATGAAATGGGGATTGTGCAACAAGTGATATCTCCCAATTCCGGAGTACTGACCGGCGCTAATTACAATCAGGACAATCGCGAAGCAACCAATCAAAATTGGATACGATATTACAGAGCGGTGGTCCGCAATACGGTGGATGTAATCAACCAAACAAAAGATGTTCCGACCAGGAGCAATTTGTACAATATGGCTAGAATCCTGCAGGCTTTCAGCTATATCATTTTGACCGACTCTTATGGTGATATTCCTTACTTTGAGGCTGGAGAGGGATATATCAAGCAGCTCACTAGTCCTAAATACGATGCTCAAAAAGATATTTATGCTGACATTATAAAGGAACTAAGTGAAGCATCCGCGGCGCTGGATGCAAGTAAAGTCATAGAAACTGCTGATTTATTATATGGAGGCGACATTGCAAAATGGAAAAAATTTGGTTATTCCACTTTGCTGAGGGCCGGAATGCGATTAGTAAAAATTGATGCAGCACTGGCTCAATCCACTGTACAAAAAGCTGTAGCCGGAGGATTAATGACGGCTAATACAGACAATGCGATTGTGAGACACGATGCCAACTATACGAATGCAGTTGGTCAAATGCTTAATAGTACGGAAGCTGCCAATTTTTATATGACCGCTCCTTTTGTGGATTTTCTTAAAAACACAAATGATCCGAGACTTAAAGCCTTTGCCGTCAGATATGTCGGGGCTAAATCTGGCCCGGAACAAGTAGCAGCTAAAGCAAGTACGGATCCTGCTACACAGATCGGTATGCCAATGGGCTTAGATAATACCGGTGCGGTAGCCAAAGCAAAAGAACTGAACTTGGCTAGCTTTTATGATTTTACACAGGTTGACAGGACTCGATTTGCAAAAAATACTGCATCGATGTTTTTGGTAACCTTTGCGCAAACTTCACTTTTGTTGGCTGAGGCTATTCAACGAGGCTGGGCGTCTGGATCGGCGGCAGACGCATTTAAAAATGGCATTAAAGCCCATATGGAAGAATGTGCTATTCATGATGCAGGTTCTGCGATCGCTGCTGCGGATATCACCAAATATACAGATGCCAATCCCTACGATGCTGCTAAAGGTTTAGAGCAAATAAATAATCAGTATTGGATTGCTTGCTTTATGAATGGACCGGAAGCTTTTGCAAATTTTAGGAGATCAGGATTTCCTAAACTAACACCGAATCCTTTTGCAGGGAAAGCGATTAAAGGGGATTTTATCCATAGGCTTACATATCCTAATTCTGAAATCTCAGTGAATAGTGACAAAGTAAAAGAAGCAATTGCACGTCAAGGTGCAGACGATTTGGATACCAGGGTATGGTGAGCCTGATCGATGTATTATGCAGCCGCCATGATATCATTGTGTACGATGCAGAAAGTCATGCCTGCATCATTGATGGCTTGCGCCTGCACCCGGGCCATCGTTATGTTTTTAAGCACAACGACCTGGAAGATTGTGAAAAGCAATTACAGCGGGCAACAGCATTGATCGAAAAACAGGGAACCGGTGGTATCCTTGTGATCACGGAAGGTGTGTTTGGTATGGCCCGCGACCAGGGAAAACTGAAAGAAATCGCTGCCCTTAAACAAAGAGGCGTTGTATTTGCCGTTTGTGAGAACACGATGAAACAACTCCAATGCGGCGCCTGCGCGTCCGACATGCCCCTGGGCCGCCCACGCCTGGAGGGTTCGACCTGGCGCGCCGCGTGCGGCGAGTGCCTGGCGGACAACCTGCTGGAGCCGATCAGTGCCAACGTCTTCCTGCCGCTGCGCTTTCGCGTCGTTCACGGGGGGGCGGTGTGGGCGTCGGTGGCAGAGGCACCGTGCGAGGCGAGCGGCTCCGCGTGATCGGATGACAAGTCGCAGTGTCGGCTCCGCACTTGGTAAAATTGCACC
>CALMKY010000099.1 GCA_937867195.1 uncultured Saprospiraceae bacterium
GAAGCCGGTCGGCGACCTCTGCCACGTGATCCTCGGCAACGGCGGCACGAGCTGGGCCACGGCCGACGCCACAAAGCCCGACGCCGACGGCTGGCAGGAGGTCGCCGTCCGTCCACAGCTTTTGATGGCCCGAACCGCCGGTTTGAGCCACGGCCTGCTGGTCTTCGACGACACGGGCTCCGAATGGACCCGCGAGGGAGACCGCTTCACGCTTCACCTCTTCCAACGTCGCGCTCGCTTTTTCTCCGAGCGAGGGCCAGCGTTCGACGGCGAAGCGTCGCTTGGGACGGTCCTGCTCGCTGGCGGAGTTGCCCAGCTGCCGTGGACCTTTGCGGTTACCGGCATCCACACGATCATTGAACATCGGTCAATGCATTTATATGGTCTTGACTTATAGATTGTGATTCAAATCTGCCGGTGATCTCATCGACTTTGATTCGATACATGACAAATTTTATACGAGCACTGTCGTCAATGGCTTCACCGGTCTCGTGCTCATGGGGATGTACCGTACTGCTGGTCATCAGTTGAAAAATACTTCCAAACAAAACGTCCCTTGCCTTTTTAGCCTCAATACCCGTTAATTCTTCAAACTGACCATAAACAATGACACTTTTCCAATTTCGCATATCGGTCATCATATCTACTTCAAAACATATATTAGGATTATTCCTCAATATTTCCAATTTCTTTCCCTCATTGGTTTGACCGTAAATATAGGTACCATCAAATGTGTAGGTAATGGGGATAATGTATGGCTTCGTACCATCACTGCAAGCAAGTCTCCCGATAACTTGGCTAACCAAAACATTACGGGATTGAAAATCATTTAATTTACCTAACATAGCTATTATATTTCTTCCAAAACTATTGTAAGCAAAGAGCCTGTTTCTTGATCATGATCAAACGTTGGGTTGATTTATCTCATCCACTTTCATTTTCATTTCTTAAATCTTTGAATCCCATGATGAGAAGAAATTTCACCAAATCGAATCAAGTGAATGCAGTAGAACCAAAGTAAATTTTGAAGAATAAGGTAGATGGGTGAATCATTCCCGATGGATGTTTGATTAAATTTACTCAATGAATTCGAATCCAAATTATTGGCAGTTTTTAGCAGGTACGGCTGTGTTTGTATATGCCATGGGGTTAATAGAAGATTCACTTAAGAAAATAGCTGGAAGACCTTTCAAAAAATTTTTACAGAAGCAGACGACACACCATGCAAGAGCCATTACAGCAGGCGCCATAGTCACTGCTTTCTTACAAAGCAGTTCGATCGTCATTGCAATGGTTTTATCTTTTGTAGGGGCTGGCATTATGAACATCAGGTCAGCTTTAGCGGTAATGGTTGGAGCAAATCTTGGAACTACACTGGATACCTGGGTGGTTGCTATCCTGGGGTTTAAGTTGGACCTCGAATCGCTTTCATTTCCTATATTGTCGATAGCCCTTATTTGTATTTTATTTTTCAGTAATCACCATCAATTAAAAAATATTGGATCGTTCCTGGTAGGGTTTGCTATGATATTTATCGGATTGGAATGGATGAAGACATCGATGGGTCATCTGGTGAATCTTATAGATTACCAGGCCTGGAATGGAGTCAATGTTTATCTATTCATTCCATTAGGAATTCTGATGACCATGTTGATACAATCCAGCACGACCGTCATGGCTATAATGTTGGTCGCATTACAACAAGGGCTTATGAGTTTTGATCGATGCGTGGCTATTGGAATTGGCTCTGAATTGGGTACTACGTTGAAATTTTTGTTGGGATCTGTAACCGGATCAGTTGATAAAAAAAGATTAGCCCTGGGCAATGTCGTTTACAATATAGCCAGTGTAATTATGGGAACCATCATGCTATACCCTTTACTAGCCATTATCGATGAAATATTGAAAATCCACGATCCTGTAATTGGATTGGTAGCATTTATGTCTATCCTCAATTTTTTAGGTATTTTATTAATCTATCCTTATCTCACCCCTTTTTCAAATTGGCTGCAAAAAAGATATATTCATGAGCCAAATGCAGAGATCTCCAGCTGGAAGGATGGAAATTCCCTTGACTACCAGGTTGCATACCATAATAAAGAATTATTGCGGTTAATTTCAATCATCATTGCTTATAATAAAGCCTTATTGGGTATACATCCATATCCGGTTGAAGCAATCAGCATTTATAAAAAAATAAAAAATTGGATTTCCCCACAACCATCTAAAGAAGAATATTACAAAACCATTAAGTCAATTCAAGGTCAATTTTGGCAAAATTTACTCGAATTCCAGATGGATATCGAAGTCCGAGACGTCGGCCATTTGCAGAATATTCTGGGTGCGCTACGGGTGAATAACGCGGTCGAATCGGTTGATCGCGTGCGCGAAGCGGACGCTTCGGCAAGTCATGAAGGGCCGCTGCCGTGAACGTGGATCAAGTGTTAAATGAATTCAAGAAATCGGGCGCCTTGCTCGAAGGCCATTTCATCCTGCGCAAGCATACCGATCATGAAACGGAAGTATACTGCCATTTCGACGCGGCTCCGTTGGGATTTTTGTCCATTGCCGCGCATGGTCATGCCGACGCCCTGTCGATGATCCTGCATATTGATGGCTATCCCTTCCTGGTGGATCCCGGAACCTATTCCTACCACACGCACACCGAATGGCGCCAGTATTTTGTGAGCACCCTGGCTCACAATACGGTCACCATCAACCAGGCTGACCAGGCGGCCAAGTTGTTGCTCGTCGATTGAATGCCGCTTGGCAACCTCTTGGCAGGTGGCTGTGCGTCGGCTCGGTGCCGTCGGCCTTTCTGGGTGCTGTGATCGTCGACC
>CALMKY010000100.1 GCA_937867195.1 uncultured Saprospiraceae bacterium
GCCCCAAACCGTTAGCTGCAAAGGCTGGGGATACTGCTAACTTTGAACATTCTAACTTTGAACGAACAGTTTTTTGCAAATGACTAAAAGCGACATAGATATTTGTTCACCTGTTGAAAGCAGAACATCCATCTCACGTTTTGAAGGATTTTGATTGATTTCATTTGCTTTTAAATTGTACTTGCCCTTTTTGTATTGATCCACCAAGGAATCAATAGAATTTTGACTTTCGGGCAATGATTCTATATAGATTTTATCGGGATGAAAGGTTCTTAGTTTCTTTACAAGATCGAGTATCTCGAATTGCCTTATAGCAGTAAGAACATTTGCATTGTCAAATTGTGCCACATCGAGTCCGGGATTGTCAAAATGAAAGGTGCCCAATAAGAGGACTTCAATAGGTTTTTGGGATAGTGCCTCTTGGTGAAAAGCCAGAAGAAGAATCACAAAGCAGAGTAATTTTTTCATATCGAGGTAAGGACAGTTTTTATTTAGAAAAGTTGCAATCTGCGATTTGATGAGCATCCAATCATATTGTGCACAGGCGATTCAAATGAATGTATTTCCAAAAGTAATCTATCCATTTTGAGGTCCTTCATTTAATATCGCTCTTTTATTACATTCGTAAAATATTCCTGCCATTTACCACTGGATAATTCTGCATTGAATGTCATAGCCAGTTCTTTTACTTTTTCTATACTGGGTAATTCTTCGTTCTCGGATGAGTAGAGATCTTTACTCAGGCTGATTCGGGATTCGTCCGGTTTATAGCGGATATCCAGTTTGATCTTGCCATCGCTCAGATTGAATACTCTGCCCGTATACTCATGGTAATGATCTTGGATGATATTCGCTTTGGTCCAGCCTAAATTTTTCAATACAAATTCTAAAAATACATCGAGCATAACGGGCTTCACCGGATATAGATAATAATAATGATCCCGCTCGGTATATTCTCCCAGCCAATTATATGGCTTGTCATGTTTTTTTAAATGCAATGTAAAGTAGTTATGATGATCCGGAATCCATTCAAATCTTGACTCGATCCAGGCTCGATCCAGGTCATCTAATTTTCTGAGTCGTGTTTCGGTATCATCAAATGGTACCGTATAGTGCTTATTTGTTACAAAATTGAGGACGACCAGGGCATGATCAATATAGTCCGTATCGTTCGTATTCCAGGTCTGAAAGGCACCAGCAAATACAATGCTTTGACGATCTGGAGAAAATGTCAAAGCACTGTGGTAGGTAGCATATGAATAATTATCAACGGCCATACCATCATTATGAATTGGATACTTTTGATTTGTTTTCGTATCCAACACGAGGCTTTTACAGATCAATAAATATCGACCGCCTGATAAAGTATCGAGCTTGGTCATATCTTCCGGGGAAGAGGTAGAATATACCGTAAATTCCTTACCCGGCTGATTATGATCACTGTCCAAATACTGTAAAGTTGCAAAATCATGTGATTGACTATATAATGATTCTACGATAAGCTTATTGTTTACAAGTTTTATAAGGTATGCATTTTGGCTCCCGGCCAGCAGCGTCGGCTCCGATCCGTCATTCAATGCATATACTTTCCATAACCAGGGTAGACCTGTATTGCTTTCCAATCTACCCGGAAAAGCGATTGGGTGATCCTGGTACCAGATTGAAAATCCGATCGATGTTTGTTTTGCCATTCCATAATTAAGATTGAAAACTTTACGAGTGGAAGCGGTAGATTTTATGGTAAAAGGACCATAAGACATGGATTTGTAAACAATCTTGACTTTATTTGCCCGGTAAAACCACAGGACCAGTACAATGAATAAAATAGCCGATAATACTAATATTATTTTCATGGAGTATACGGTAGAAAAAACTTGAAAAGTTGCTTTCGTAAAGATACAAAAGCAACCTTCAAGAATGTCGTAATAAACACCGGTACGCG
>CALMKY010000101.1 GCA_937867195.1 uncultured Saprospiraceae bacterium
AGAAACCATTGACCATCGGTATTATCGGTGCTGAAAATAGTCATACCGCGGGCTATGGAAAAATATTCAATATTGATAAAAAATTTCCCGGAGTGACTCTCAAATATGTATGGGGTGAAAAAGATGAATTTGCACAAAAGTCCTCGAAAGATGGAAACATACCCGTGATTGTAAAAGACACTAAAGAAATGATAGGAAAGATCGATGCATTGATTGTGGACCACCGACATGCGAAATATCATCTCGAAGCCGCCAGACCATTTGTAGAAGCTAACATTCCTACCTTTATAGATAAGCCATTTTGCTATCGATCGGATGAAGGCAAAGATTTTTTAATGATGGCTAAGCAGAAAGGTACACCAGTTACATCTTATAGTACGATAGCGCATTCGGTCATGACGATGGATATGAGCGAACAGGTAAAGAACATGCATGTCATCCAGGCTGTTTGTACCGGCACCGCAGATCTGGATTCAGAATATGGAGGTATTTTTTTCTATGGAGTTCATCTGATCGAACCCATTATGAATATTTTTGGTGAAGACATACATGCTGTAAAAGTGACGCGCAATGGTCATCAAGGCAATGCCAGTCTGCGATTTGATTCAGGATTGTTTGCAACATTGATATTTAGAAGCAAAGCTTATGGATGGGATACCTTGATCGAAACAGATAAAGGTTTTTTACCATTAAAATCAAATATACCGGATACAGACCCAGCCTTGAGCGAACGGGATATGATTGCGATGTTTCGTACGGGTAAAGAACCCCGTACACATCAAAGTATACTCAATGGGATCAGCGTTCTCGAAGCACTGGAAAAATCATCCAAAACCGAAACATGGACAGACGTAGTATATCATAAACTGGGATATTAAAAAAAGAAGATATGAAAACTATGTACTCTTTCATTTATTCTCTCATGATGGTGGTGACAGAATCATTATCACAACAGATTCTGGAAGGTCTCAATTATTTGGACCACAAACCCATCAGATTATTGATGAAAGATGGGAAAATTGTATCCATTACAAGCATTAAGAGTCTGCATGCCGGTGATCAGGATATTTATATCTCGCCCGGTTTGATCGATAATCAAGTCAATGGATTTGCAGGCGTTTCGTTTGCATTGGGGAATAATGATCTCAAGACAGAGGATGTAAAAAAAGCCACAAAAAAAATATGGGAAAATGGAGTAACCACGTATATACCTACTCTCACAACCAACAGCAAAGAAGTACTGATCCGAAATTTTAAAACGTTAGCGACAGCTTGTGAAGATCCATCGTTAATGGCTTCTGTTCCGGGTTTTCATCTGGAGGGTCCGTTTATCAATCCCGAAGACGGATATCGTGGAGCCCACCCTAAAGCATTCGTTCATAACCCGGATTGGAATGAGTTTATGGAATATTATGAAGCTTCAGGGAAAAAAATTAAGCAAATCACACTTGCCCCGGAATTGAAGGGTGCACTGGATTTTATCAAAGCGTGTAAATCACTTGGTATCCAGGTTGCACTCGGTCATCATAATGCAAACAGCGTACAGATAAAGGATGCTGTCACAGCAGGTGCTTCAATTAGCACTCATTTGGGAAATGGGTGTGCGAATATGATTCATCGTCACAACAATCCTTTGTGGCCACAGTTGGCTAACGATCATCTCTCTGCCAGTATTATTTGTGATGGTTTTCATCTCACTCCGGATGAAGTCAACACTTTTTATAAGGTCAAAGGAAAAGATAAGATCATCATCACATCCGATGTCACGAGCTATGCTACATTGCCTCCTGGACAATATCAAACACAAACAGGAGAAACAATCGAACTCACTCCGGAAGGAAAACTACAATATCCCGCGCAACAGGTCATGTATGGATCTGCATCTCCGATTAAAAACGGTATTGGCAATATCATGAAGTTTACAGGATGTTCCTTATCAGAAGCAATTAACATGGCGACCGCCAACGTGGCCAGGTTTTATGGATGGAATGACCGGGGAGCTCTGAAAATTGGATATCGGGCGGACGTTATTAGATTTAAAATGATCGAAGGTAAAATGGATATCCAAGAGACCTGGGTGGGTGGAGTGAAAGTGTATTGAACAGACTTGCAACTTCTATTAGTATAAAAACACAAAGGTCACATAGTTTGTATACCGACTAGGTGACCTGAAAGTTTAAAATATTTTATAAAGAAAGGATTATTTTTTCCTTACATAAATATCACCATTGTATGTCTTATAAGTAACCTCAGCGCCGCCTCCATTGATCGAACCCTTTTTCCACTCATTTACACTTACTTTGTACACACCTCCCTTGCTGTCTTCTTTGCGCAAAGGGCCATCCGATTTTACATCCATATCAAAACCGGTATAGATATCTCCCTGGTCGGTTTTAAATTTCATCGTTGCTTTGGTAGTAGCCGGGTACGTGATATCGATATCACCATTGAATGTTGTAAAAGACATCGGCACACCATCTTTCACTTCATCAAAAGTTACTTTGATATCATCATTATATGTGGAAGCAATCACAGATCCTTTGATGTTTTCGGCCAGGATGCCACCATTAAAATTATTGAGATCAAGCGCGCCGGAAACATTCGAAATCTTGAGATCACCGTCATTATAGGTATGCAGCTTTACATCCATACCGGATGGAATTTCGATAATAAGATTGATCTCTTCATTCCATGAATTAGACTGTATTCTTACATTATTGTCATCCTCTGATGCCGATAAATCCACGGTAGACCCCGAAATGCGACGCAAACCATCTTTTGATTTACTATGCTGTTCATCATCATTATTACCATTCTTATTAATATTGACATTGACATGCACCATATTATCTTTTTTAGATGGCTTGTCACTTTCGTCATCGGTACTGTATTTTACCAAAATATCTTTACGGGCTGTTCCTTTTACAATGATCGTTCCACTGTTGATTGAGGCATTCAATTTACCTCTTTTATTCGGATCGCTGAGTGGGATCGTAAATTCATTTTGAGCCACAACCATTGCGACCCAAAGCAACAAGAGGGCAGTGATGATATTTGATTTATAATTTTTCATGATAGTATTTATTATTAATTTATTTTAATTATTTATTTTCTTTCAGATAAGCATTTCCATTAAAGGTCTCCACATTGAGAGTCGGACCACCTGAACCAAGTTTAAATCTTTCATTTTCGATTTTATATTTGGTACCTTTTTGATTTTCCGTTTTACTGACCAAGGATGGCATAGAACTTAATTGATCTACATTGGTATACAAGCTTCCATTAAAGCTTTTAAACGTGATGAGTGCATTGACGGAAGATTTAAACAATAAATTGATATGACCATTCAGGGAGTAGTAATTGCAATCAGTAGTAGGATTATTTGCATATACTATGTCGACATTGCCATTAATGGTTTTAGCATGAGTAGTGCCTGAAATATTTTGCAGGGAAATGCTTCCATTGATATTATTGGCTTCCACCTCTTTAGATGTATTTTTTACCTCCACTTCTCCATCATTAATCGTCGAAGCATGGATGTGTGTACCCTGAGGTACTTTTATTATAAAATCCATTTTATAATCATAGAGTGATGTTTTGCTAAAATGTCTCGAACTGTGATATCCATACGATTTATCGTCTGACCATTTATTACTCCAATTTCCAAATTCCTGTTCAGGATTAACAACATAGAAGATCAGGCTATCGGCCAGGTCCTTTACGCCCAATTGTATTTCTTCCTTACCAAGATGAAGCCGGTCATTTGTCTTAGCGGTAATCGTTTTAGTAACTTCTACGATTACACGATCACCCTGAATGCCCTCGACGGTCACATCACCATTGATATTAAAAACAAGGATGGCATTTTGATCATTTTTCTTCTCGAACGAATATGTTTTACTGATCTTTTCTGTACTTGATTGACTCAATACATTCTGTCCTATAAAAAATAAAACAGACAGCATACATAATTTATACTCTTTCATAAAATTGTGATTTTTAAAAATTTCAAAAAAAACGCATCTAAGACATTCTAACTATTGATGGATGTTCACAGTCCCTAAATGATTTGTTTAATACAACCCTCCAATTTTTTCTTCACGGGTTCAGGAGTTAGTTTGTTATTCACTAGTTTCTGCAATTCATCGATGGATTTCTTTTCTTTGAGAGTCACCATCGTTTCAGCCAGTGCGACCTGCACCATAGGCGATTCCTGTCGTGCAATTGACCGGATCAGTTGCTCCCTGACCCAATCGTCCTGGCCATATTGTGATAATGCTTCTACGGCAGCCAGCCTTACATTGATATTATTATCATTATTTACGGTCTCTAACAAGGCTTTGATAACTGTTTTATTTTCAGCCGGTAATTCGTATGTGTAGGATACAGCTTTAAGTCGCTCACTCGGTGCTTCATCTTTGAGCAACGTCAACATCACGGTCTGCTTAAGACTGTGCATTTCATCTTGCAACTTAACTATGTCGTTTTTGCTTTGATTATTGCGTGATGGCAAGACGAAACCAATGATCAAACCCGTTAACATAGCGGCAGTTGCCAGAACCGCCCGTATGATCCATTCGCGATTGATCGAGATGACTTTTGCTTTGCTTCTTTTCTCTGATTCGATCAGGTCGAGAATTTTATGTTTTAATTCACCCGAAGCATGGATTGTTGGAGTCTGATCCAGTTTTTTACTCAAAGCATTTAATTCATCGATTTGATATGGATCGATGTAGCCATGTTCAATAGCCTGCTCCAACGCACTCCAGTCATCATGTGATAATGTGCCGGTTCTATATTTATCTAATAATGTATTTACTTCTAATTCATTCATACTGTTTCGTTTTGATATTGCATGTACAAAGACCGTAAATCATTCAATGCTCTGAAGACTCTTACTTTGACGGCTCCTTCATTACATCCAAGGATATCACCGATCTCCTTGTAATTTTTCTCCTGGTATTTACTCAATAGTAGTATTTCTCGTTTGTCTTCAGTGAGTGCATTCATGGCTTTATTTAATAAAGACAACTGCTCATTTCGATACAGGTTACCGTCAGATTCAAAATGATCAGCAATGATCTCTTTATAATCTTCGAGTGAGCCGGTCATCGTAATTTTTTTCCTTTTATACGAATCACGATGCACGTTCCGGGCAATATGAAACATCCATGTTTTGAACTGACCACCTTTAAACTGAGCCCGGTACTTAAGTATCCGATAAAAAACATTTTGGACCAGGTCGGCACTTTGTTCACGATCTTGTGTCATACCTACAAAAAACCCCATCAGTTGGGACTGATAGCGATCGTAGAGTAAGGAAAGATCATCAAGATGACCGGTTTTTACCCGTTCCATTATATCATTATCTCCTGTTTCTTTCACTGAATATGAGGGTAAAACTGTTGTTTTTTTAAAAGGTTACCCAAAAGTTAGAAAATTCTTTACAAACGTTCAGAAAATTGACTAAAAGTCTAATCATTCAAACCATCTATGCGACTACACTTTCCCAAGGTGCTATATATTTTATTTTCCTAAATTTGTAAATTGTATTTTAACCCAAAAGATTATGAATATGAAAAATTTACTGGTAGTACTGTTGATAGCGTTAACTATCCAATGTGCTTATACACAGACGACTGCTTCCAAGAGCGTATTTGATTGCATTTATGATGCTACCGATGCAAACCAATCTATTCAGTTGGAAACCAACTGGAACAAATTATTGAATCAAAAACTATCTGAAGAATATATTCCCGGCAAAATTACTTTACAAGTCAATGGTGCCCCGGTAACATTTGAAGTTAAAATGCGGGCACGAGGAAATATGCGCAAACAAGTGTGTTATTATCCCCCTCTCAAACTCGATTTTAAGCGAAAAGATTTGTTAGAACATGGATTGGACTCGTCCCAAAATAAATTGAAACTCGTATTTCAATGCCGTTCAGGAGAAGCGAATGATGAATTATTAATGCGCGAAAAACTTGGTTATGCTTTATACCAGGTCGTACAACCGAAATACAGCATTCAATACAAACAGGTAAAAATTGATTGTACAGACGAAGGTAAATCAAAATATGTACTTGATGCTATGGCCCTGGAAGATGAAAAACACCTGGCTAAGCGTGCCAACGGAATCGTCATAGAAAACGGTAAACTCATGGCATCGGCACTGGAAAAAGATGTATATCAAAAGATGTCTGTTTTTGAATACATGATCGGCAATACGGATTGGTCAATACCCAATAAACATAATGTAGAGATGATCAAAGTGCCTGAATTTCCAAGAGTCGTACCGATCGCGTATGATTTTGATTATGCAGCATTGGTCAACGCCCCCTATGCAGTGCCTCATGAATCACTGCCGATCACGTCCATTCAAGAAAGATATTTTATGGGTCGTGGCGTGACGGAAGCCGATGCGGTCTTGCAAGGAAAATGGTTTGCAGATCATAAAAGTGATTTTTATAAAGCTGTCGATGATTGTACCGGTCTTAATGATAAAGCCAAAAAAAACATCAAAAGTTTTCTTGATGATTTTTTTCAAATAGCCGGCGACGAAAAAAAAGCTAAGAACAATCTTTCTCGTATGTAGGATCCTGTACTGAATTCGGGAAAGGCCCACCCATAGACGGATAAAAACACAATACATTCTCCGCTGTACATCGTACGTTTTATTTACATTTGCAGCATGATTCCACAGGTCAGATCACATATTGAATCATTTATCTCCGAAGATCTCTGCAGGCCAAGATCTATCCAGACAGTTCGTTGAAATATTCTGCCAACGACGTTATCATTTTCTTAATTAAAATTTTTTTCTTAGTTGGATTTATTTTATTCCATTATTCGTTAATCATATCTATTGCTCAAATAAGATGAACCAGGAAAATCAAAAGTCAGACATAATTACACAGGAAGATTTGCCGGTACAGGTTGTTGTTGCCGGACCTGAGCATGCTCATTATGCACAGGAAATCTGTGACCTTATAGAAGAATCAGCCAAAGCCCGTAAAACCGGTATTGCAAAGCGCAGTGCAGAATACATTCTAAAGAAACTAAACAATGGTGATGCAGTGATTGCACTGCAAGGAAATAAACTCGCAGGCTTTTGTTATATAGAGACCTGGTCTCATGGTAAATACGTCGCAAATTCAGGTCTCATCGTGGCACCGGATATGCGCAAAGCAGGTTTGGGCAGAGAAATAAAGATCAAAGCATTTAACCTGGCTCGCGATAAATATCCGTATGCGAAAGTATTTGGTATTACAACTTCACTGGCAGTAATGAAAATAAATACGGAGTTAGGTTATAAGCCGGTTACATTTTCTGAGCTTACCCAGGATGAAGCATTTTGGCAAGGATGCAGTTCATGCCCTAATTTTGATATCCTCACCCGTAATGAACGTCGAATGTGCTTATGCACCGGTATGCTTGCTCCGAGCAAAATGGAAGAAATGCCCTATGATCTATCCCGCATGATTATAAACGACTTAGCTCAAAATAATGGCAATATCTAGAGAAAAAGTAATCCTGGCCTATAGTGGCGGCCTGGATACTTCTTTTTGTGTGAAGTATCTGATACAGGAAAAAAATCTTGAAGTGCATGCTGCCCTGGTCAATACAGGTGGCTTTACGGAGGATGAATTAAAAAACATTGGTGATCGCGCAATTGCCATGGGAGCCTCCTCTTTTAAGGTCCTCGATGCCACTCATGAATTTTATGACAAATGCCTTCGTTATTTAATCTATGGAAATATATTGCGCAATAATACGTACCCACTCTCTGTAAGTGCAGAGCGAGTCTTTCAGGCGCTGGCCATCATCGAATATGCCAATCAGCAAAAAGCTAAATACCTGGCTCATGGAAGTACAGGCGCAGGTAATGATCAGATCAGATTTGATCTAGTGTTTAACATTCTTGGTCAAAAACTGGAAATCATAACCCCCATACGCGATCTCAAACTATCTCGCCAGGAAGAAGTAGAATACCTCAAAAAGTATGGAGTAGACATGCCATGGGAAAAAGCACAATATTCAATTAATAAAGGCATCTGGGGTACAAGTGTCGGTGGCAAAGAAACATTGACATCGAACCAATACTTACCAGACAATGCGTGGCCTACTCAGATTACGGCAAAGGATACTCGCGATATTATTCTTGTATTTGACAAAGGGCAGTTGATCGATCTCGATGATAAGCGATTTGATCACCCTACTCAAGCGATACAAGCACTTTCAGAAATTGCCTCTCCCTATGGTATCGGTCGTGATATTCATGTAGGCGATACCATTATAGGCATTAAAGGCCGTGTGGGATTTGAAGCAGCAGCTCCGATGATCATTCTCAAGTCACATCATCTGTTAGAAAAGCATACCCTTGGTAAATGGCAAGCATATTGGAAAGATCAGATGGCTAACTGGTATGGTATGATGTTACACGAAGGTCAGTATCTTGACCCGGTGATGAGAGATATCGAAACATTCATGGAACATATACAAGGTCGTGTCAGCGGTAAAGTTTTTGTCAGATTATTTCCGCATCGGTATGAATTGCATGGTATCGAATCACCACACGATATGATGCAATCTAAAATGGGCCAGTATGGCGAAATGAATAATGGCTGGAGTGGGGAAGATGTGCGGGGCTTCAGTAAGATATTTGGCAACCAGACCATGATATTTCACCAGGTGAAAGAAAGCAACAAATAAAACGCATGGTAATGGAGATGGTTTCTAAATTCAAACCGGTTAATCATTACGAATGGGGAGCAGGCTGCGACGGATGGGTGTTGGTCGATACGGAAACACTATCGGTGAAACAGGAACGAATGCCACCGCAGACTTCGGAAGCGCTTCATTACCATGAAAAAGCACAGCAATTCTTTTTCATACTGAAAGGGACAGCTTGTTTTGAAGTGGAGGATATATCGGTGTTGGTAAAAGCAGGAGAAGGGATACACATTGAAGCAGGAAAGAAGCACCGCATACTTAACAATACGGCAGATGAACTGGAATTTATACTGAGTTCGCAACCTTCCACACAGGGTGACAGGTTTAATTGTATGTAATTATGAAAAAAATCCGGGTAGGCATAACAGGTGGCGCCGGCTACACAGGCGGCGAATTGCTGAGGATATTGATCAATCACCCTCATGCAGAGATCGTCAGCGTTCAAAGCAACAGCAATGCGGGTAAACCCATATCCAGTATTCACCAGGATTTGTTGGGAGATACCGATCTGGTTTTCTCCGATTCACTCAGCAAAGAGATCGATGTATTGTTTTTATGTGTGGGACATGGCGAAGCAAAAAAATATTTACAGGCTAATACGATAGGCGATTCAATTAAGATCATTGATTTGTCGCAGGACTTTCGCCTGCATAGTCATGCACAATTCAAACTAAGTGGCGGTGCTGTTCGCAATTTTGTGTATGGTTTACCGGAATTAAACCGGGATGCCATTGTATCAGCTTCAAATATTGCCAACCCTGGTTGTTTTGCTACTGCGATTCAGTTGGGTTTACTGCCATTGGCTAAACAAGGATTGCTGAACGAAGTATATACCACCGGCATCACCGGGTCAACCGGTGCAGGACAAAGTTTGAACGCCACATCACATTTTAGCTGGCGGGCAAACAATATCCAGGCATATAAAACTTTGTCGCACCAGCACCTCGGCGAAATTGGTGAATCATTGCGGCAGTTGCAACCCAAAGGTGATATTGACATCAATTTTGTACCGTGGCGGGGAGATTTTACGAGAGGTATTTTTGCAAGTTCTACTGTTACCTGCGACTGGAAACTGGAAGACCTGCATAAACTCTATACTGCATTTTATGCCAGGCATCCTTTTACGGTTGTAAGTACCGATTCCATTTTTTTAAAACAGGTGGTGAATACCAATAAATGTATTATTCAACTGGAAAAGGTAGATAATAAACTGGTCATTCATTCGGCTATCGACAACTTATTAAAAGGCGCGAGTGGCCAGGCCGTTCAGAATATGAATTTGATGTTTGAATTGGAAGAGGGGATGGGATTAAGATTTAAGGGGACGGGATTTTGATATGCGAAAAAGGTGAAAGGTAAAAGGCATAAGGTAGAGGGTTGTAAATAAACTTTGTTCCAGGCATATATTATGACAGGCGTATAATTTGATGGAGAATCATTTATACTCAACCGTAAATTATGAGGGACTATAGAAAGCTGGAAGTTTGGAGAAAGTCGCACGAGCTTTATATGTATGTGAAAAAAAATATTACAGTCAAATTTCCAGCGGCGGAAAAATATGAATTGACATCGCAACTACAGAGAGCGGCGCTGTCAATTCCTTTAAATATTGTAGAAGGATGCGGAAGATACAGCGATAAAGACTTTGCCAGGTTCCTGGATAATTCACTGGGTTCGGTTAATGAGACAGAATATTGCTGTTATTCCGGGTTTGAATTGGGATACATAGATGAAAAAGAGTATTTAGTTCTGAATAACCTGATTAATGAAGTAAGGGCCATGCTCATTTCTTTTTTAAAATTTTTACGAGGTGAAAAGTAAAAGACCTTAAACCTTTTACCCCTTTTCACCATAAACCATCTCAAAATGAAACTATTCGATGTTTACCCCCTTAATGACATTACCATTGTGAAGGCGCAGGGTTCTTACGTGTGGGATGATAACGGGGTTCAGTACCTGGACATGTACGGCGGCCATGCCGTGATTAGTATTGGTCATACACACCCGCACTGGGTGAAACGAATCGAGGAGCAGTTGAATAAAATTGCGTTTTATTCCAATTCTGTGCATATCCCATTGCAGGTGGAACTGGCGGATAAACTGGGTAAGATAAGCGGCAAGACCGATTACCAGTTGTTTATGTGCAACAGTGGTGCGGAGGCGAATGAAAATGCGTTGAAGCTGGCTTCCTTTCACAATGGCCGGAAGAAAATAGTAGCGTTTAGCAAATCATTTCATGGAAGAACATCCCTGGCAGTGGCGGCAACTGACAACCCCAATATTGTGGCGCCCGTGAATGAAACGGATAATATCATTTTTCTTCCGTTTAATGATGAGGCTGCATTGGATGCCTGCTTTGCAAAACAGGGCAATGAAATATCTTCCGTCATTATAGAGGGGATACAGGGCGTAGGTGGTATCAATGTTGCGGATGAATCATTCCTGAAAAAAATACGTTCCTTGCGTGATGAATACAATGCAGTATATATTGCCGACAGTGTGCAGTGTGGTTATGGAAGAAGCGGCCAGTTCTTTTCACACGATATTGCAGGTGTTAATGCAGATATCTACACACTGGCAAAGGGAATGGGTAATGGTTTCCCCGTGGCCGGTATACTGATAGCACCGCATATCCAGCCGAAGCATGGAATGCTGGGAACAACCTTTGGTGGCAATCACCTGGCATGTGCTGCGGCGCTGGCAGTACTGGAAGTGATTGAAGAAGAAAAGCTGGTTGATATGGCAAAGCAGCGTGGCATGTATATTAAGAACCGGTTGAAGACAATTGATGGTATAGAAAATATCCGGGGCCGGGGGCTGATGATTGGATTTGAAGTGCCACCTGCATTAAAAGATCTCCGGAAAAAATTGCTGTTCGATTACAATGTATTTACCGGTGAGGCCAAACCCAATGTCATCCGCTTGCTTCCCTCGCTGGCGA
>CALMKY010000102.1 GCA_937867195.1 uncultured Saprospiraceae bacterium
TTCCTTTTACACATCCCGTGGACTTGCCGAAAAGCTCAGCCATACACGAAGAAGGAGATAAGCCTTTGGTGACTGCAATACCATGTTGGCGATAACCGGTTACAATAGCATCTTTAGGTTTAAGGGCAGTCTTAATCGCTCCGGCAATAGCCTCCTGCCCAATGTATACATGGCAAAAGCCCCTAATTTTCTGCTGGCTGTACATAAGCAGTGTTTTTTCTTCGAAGCGTCGTACCCTAAGCATGGTTTCAAACCAAGTGAGGTACATCGTTTTGTCATATTTTATTACACTTGTTGTACTGACATTGGGCTCTGCTATTTGCATTGATTAAAATTTGATGACAAAGATATATACTCTGTTGATTTTAGGGTAGTTTTTAATTAATTCCATGATGTGGTTTCTAGAAATTTGAACTACGGCCAAAATTCTTGATTAAACTTTATGGATTGGTCGTTGTTTTACTTGCTTTTTGAGACCAATTTTATTAAATTTGTATCCATTATGAAGCGATCTCCCAAAATTGCGTTTCTTCTTATTTTATTATTCAGCGCATTTGTCTTTGCCTACATCAACTTTTGTCCTACTACCCATCAAATCGTAGAATCAAATTCTTTTAGTGTGAAAAACGTTCTAAAAATGCCTGAATTCGAAGCAGTTGTTCATGTAGTGAAAGTAGTGATAGCTTATTTACTTCCTTAAGTCATCCTGTCCTTAAGCATGGAATAGACTTTTTCCATTGGTAATCCCATTATATTGGTATACGATCCTTTTATAGTCCTTATTTTACAGAGTCCAATCCAATCCTGAATCCCGTAGGCACCGGCTTTATCATATGGCTTATAATTATCAATGTAATAATTGATTTCCTCATCTGTAAAATCCTCAAAACTGACTTCGGTATATACTGAATCGATATCTAAAAAATCAGATCCTTTGAGGCAGATACCGGTAATGACCGTATGCGTTTTGCCAGATAATGATTTTAAAATTTGTTCCGCATCCTTTCTATCCACTGGTTTGGTAAATACCTCGTCATTATAAAAAACAAGACTGTCTGCAGCCAATATGATTTTGCCATCGTAAAGATGTGTGTTCCAGATTTTTTCTGCCTTTTTTTTTGCCAGGAAGGCAGGGATATCCTGTATGAATAATTCAGGAGGATAATTGTCTTCATCAATATCAGCTACTGCGATCTCGAATGTAAATCCGGCGGAAGATAATAATTCCTTGCGCCGTGGTGATTGAGATGCGAGAATGATGTGTTTATGATTCATCCATTTCATGAAGGATTCTTTATTATGTTTTTCTAATCGGGTTATTGACTTAATAAAACAGGTAATGCAATTATACCCATCACCATGATTAATTTTATCATAGTAGAAATGAAGGCAATTTTTTCAAATCGGTGGGTGAATAAATAAAATACAGGTAAAAAACTTGGTATAATCAGTAAAGAAGAAGTGTACAGCGACGCTGTATGTCTGAGGATCACAAAATACGGAAAAGCAAAAATAACTGCGTCGGTAATCAGTAATAGGATGGCGGCTGATGAAGCCGCTTTTTCTTTACCCCAAGCTATGGAAATAGTATTAAGATTAAAGCGCTGATCACCATCATGATCTTGTATGGTCTTCACGATCTCCCTGGAGAGTGTATACAACGCCGCCGCGATCGAACAGAAGAGAAATGCAAGAAGACAATGAGTGTAAATTAAATGGCCGATTGATTTTACCAAAGCTTTTTCGGCGAAGAAGGGCAACCATATAACCATAGCACAAAGAATTGCTATGATTATATTTCCGATCAATGGTTTTCTCTTGTAAACCGACGAATAAAAATACAACGTAAGTCCGGCCAAGGGCTCAAATAAAAGGTAGGGTAGCTTCATGAACTTTATCGCCAAAAAGGTTGCCGAACCAAACGATAAAACAAAAAAAATCAACATCCAGCCTCTGGCCACTGCCATTGAAATTTTATTGCCTACGATTTGTTTAAGGGGTTTATTTATGCGATCTATTTCGATGTCAAAAAGGTCATTCAGAATGTATCCTGCTGCCATCATGGTAGCAAATGAAAAGATGAGTAAAATCAGGTCAGCAATGGACATGGAGGGCGAAACCCCATGAGTCTTTAAAGGAATTACCAGTAGATAGTACCAATGAAACCATATGGCGATCCCCGTCATAAGCAAATTGGGAATACGGATGAGCGTTAAGAAATATCTGACCGTTTGCAATCCTGTCAAAGGTATGCAAAATGATTTCATATTATAAAAAACAGTAACTTTAAAGCTACACAAAACCAATACGTATGAAGTGGAGAAGGTTTGACGGTACGACCATTGATATGCCGATCTCTCAGGCAGTGGAGGTTGCATTGGTACGAGAAACCGAACTGGGTAATAAACTCAAAGTATGCATCGGCACAGATAGTGAAGTCCGGCAAGATGGCGTCGAATTTGCAACCGTGATCGTTTTTCTAAGGGAAAAAAAAGGTGGATTTATGTACATCTGCAATCAACATCGCACTAAATCTATGAGCCTGAAAGAAAGAATGATTATAGAAGTTTCTATGTCCGTAGACATTGCTTACCATTTGTGCAACGTTCTTGATAAACACCACGTGGAGCTCGAAGTGCATGCCGATATCAATACAGATCCACATTTTAAATCGAATGAAGCCTTGCGCGAAGCCATGGGATATATACTCGGAATGGGATTCGTATTCAAAGCCAAACCGAATGCATTCGCAAGTAGTTATTGTGCGGATAAAGTGATTTAATAAATTATTTCAAATCATGCTCCATCACAAACTTCTTACAATAATCCTTAATCATCTCTCTTACTGACCTGAACTGAGCCATAATTTCTTCTTCCGTGCCCTGCGCTTTGGCAGGATCGGGAAAATTATAATGAAATTTTTGTGCTCGGGTAGGGAAGTAGGGACATCTTTCCTTGG
>CALMKY010000103.1 GCA_937867195.1 uncultured Saprospiraceae bacterium
TTACGACGTTCGTAGATGGGGTCTCTCTTCAGAAAGGATCCCGGTATTTATTAGCGGCTTCGTATGCGGATGCTTCCAATGCTTTAGTACCTTATTTCGAACCGGATTATTTATACGATTTTGGCTCGTTTTATTACAATAGGAACGGAAGCGGTCAATGGCAATTATGGCCATTTGCTCCTGAATTGAGTCTGCGCGTAGTTTTATCAACTCCTAATGATGACATCGCATTACCCTCATCTACCTTGAAACTTTCTCCCAATCCGGCAACCACTGTTTTAAAAGCGACAGTAAAATTTGATAAGCTTACCAATGCAAACTTTACCATGGCGGATATTCAAGGCAGACTCATCAGCTTCGAATCAAGAAAAAATATCAAAGATGAAACCATTGATTTTGATGTCAACCGGCTGGCACCGGGTGCTTATTTACTCAGATTGTCTACAGAGGAGGGTACCAGAACTTTGAAGTTTATTAAGCAATAAGCATTTATCGCCAAATAAAAAACAAAGGGCAAATGGAATTAATTCTATTTGCCCTTTTAATTTAAAACCCGCTTACACCAGGATCGTCCAAAAAATTATTTATCAGATAGCAGGATGGGTGCATTTCCTTTACCCATAATGATCACTTTAGCATTTTGACTTAGAGCAATCTCCTTATTAGCTTTAATCATCTCATATTGCAATTGTTTATCACTTAATCCTGTGGATATGATTTTTTGGTAGTCTGCAATACCCTGAGCTTCTACTCTTTTCCGCTCTGCTTCCTGCTTTTCTTTCTGAAGTACAAAAGTCATTTTTTGTGCTTCTTGTTCTGCGTTGATTTTAGACTCGATGGTGGTTTTAACAGAAGCGGGTAATAAAATATTTCTCACAAGCAACTGTTCGAGATCGAGGCCGCGATCTGTAAATTCTTTCTTTAAATTTTCAAAGATCTTATTTTGGAATTCATCTCTTTTGGTAGAATAGAGAGCGACTGCATCATAATAAACAGCTACATCCCTGAGTTTTGTTCGTACGATGGGTCTCACGATGACATTTTTATAATCCGGGCCGATTTGCCGAATGATTTCCGGTGCACGGTTGAGCAAGACTTTATACAAAACGGTCACATCCATGATGACTTCCAATCCATCGGCTGTTAATACCCGGATAGCGTCATCCCCAGCCTTATCTCCTTCATCGTGTATACCAGACATGGTATAATTTTGAGTCTTGACATCCATCTGAGTTACGGCGACCAATGGATTGACTATATTCAGACCCGGCTGCAATACCTGATCCCGGACTTTTCCAAACAACGATTGCACACCGACTTTACCTGCATCAATCTGCACCACCATAGAGCTGATTGCACCGAATAAAATCATAATGACTGCTGCAATCCTTCCAAGAGAAGCAAATTTAGCTAATGGCGAATCGTGTTTCCCTGCATTATTAGCTAGTAGAAATAAAACGATACCTAAAATAATTAGTGTCATATATATTAAAAGTTTTGATAATCATTTTTAAAAACCGTGAGACTTAATCTTAAAACATGCGTTAAACATAATAAATTCAGAACAATCAGGATTATCGATGAACAAAAAGCAATTTACGAGGAACCATTTAATAAATACGGTGAAAGTCCATCGGAAATCATTCGTATATCGTCGTACATGGTATGTCGTATATCGACCTACTCCCCCCATAGCTTTAGAATAGGTTTTTCCAGGTATGGATGCTCATCCACCCGGGTTAATCAGAGTGCATCTAATGAATCCTTGATACTATTGAGTCGCTCCATTCCATCTGCAAGTTTTTTCCTTTCATTCTCAATGACTTCCGGTTTGGCGTTAGCAACAAATTTTTCATTATCCAGTTTTTTCCTGATTGATTGAACAAATCCTTCCGCATAATTGAGCTCCTTCTCGAGTCTTTCCTTTTCAGCGGCCGGGTCAATGGATTTATTGATCATTAAAAAATACTTGGTCGTACCACTCACAAAGGACGCCCCATTTTTAACCTCCTCGTTGACAAATTCAATATGATTCAGGTTGCCAAATTTAGTTACAAAGGCAAGTTGGTTGGGATGACTTAGCAAGAATTTGCTTTCATCGGATGCATATACTTTTAAATCCAGAGCCTCTTTCATTCCGACTCCATTTTTATTTCTCAACTCCCGTATAGACCGGATCAGATCCTGTAGTGAAATAATTTCTTTTATTGACGTTGGATCGTAGGCTTTTTCTCCCGGGTAAGATGACATCACGCAATCATCACCTTGTTTCCTTTCTTTCACTTGATGCCAGAGCTCTTCCGTTATAAATGGCATAAAAGGATGTAGAGCCGACAATATTTCTTCCAGATAAGAGATGGATTGCTCCAACACGATTGGGGCAATTCCTTTTCCTTGTTCCGGCTTGACCATTTCGAGGTACCAACTGCAGAAATCGTCCCAAACAAATGTATACAGACTCGTCAATGCTTCTGACAATCTATACGCCGCGATGTCTTGATTGATTTCAGTCCGGCATTTATTCCATTTATGAAGGAAGGATTGCATCGCCAAGGTCTGCACGGCAGAAGCTTGTTCGGCTTCATCCGATGACCAACCTTGTACCAAGCGGGTGGCGTTCCAAATTTTATTACAGAAATTGCGACCATTCTCGCATAATTTTTCATCAAATAATAAATCTCCCCCGGCCGGCGAAGATGCCAGTATACCGTAGCGGACAGCATCAGCTCCGTAGTCTTCGATAAGCTTTAGACAATCCGGACTGTTTCCAAGTGATTTACTCATTTTCCTTCTGAGTTTATCTCTCACCATACCTGTGAAGTAAACCGTTTTAAAAGGCAGATTCTGCTGCCATTCGTAACCGCTCATAATCATTCTGGCTACCCAAAGAAAAATGATATCCCAACCCGTAACTAATAAAGAGGTAGGATAATAATAGTTTAATTCTATATCATTCCGGAAGCCATCAAAGACGGAGATTGGCCATAACCAACTTGAAAACCAGGTATCCAATACATCTTCGTCCCTTTTTAAGTCATATTCTGTGAGGCTATCGTCACCCGTTTGCTTTTTTGCTATGGATAATGCTTCTTCGATCGTCTCGGCTACATAGGGTGTTTCAGCTTCTCCGATATACCACGCAGGTATCTGATGACCCCACCATAGCTGCCTCGAAATGCACCAATCCCGGATATTCTCCATCCAGTGCCGGTAAACGTTTTTATACTTATCCGGAATAAAAAGAATATCATCTTTGATGACTGCATTCAAAGCAGGGGTAGCGAGTTTCTTCATATTCACATACCACTGAAGGGAGAGTCTCGGCTCGACGACAGAATTGGTTCTTTCGGATCTGCCAATATTGGTCGTATAGTCCTGGGTCTTTACCAATAGACCGAGTTCATTTAGTTTTTCAGCAACTAATTTTCTTGCTTCAAACCGATCTTTCCCAACAAAGAATTGTGCTTTATCATTTAATGTGCCATCTGCATTGAGTGTATCGATCGTTTCGAGATTGTGTTTTTTACCCAGATCATAATCATTTTGATCATGAGCAGGGGTCACTTTTAAAGCACCCGTACCAAAGTCTTTATCGACATAATCATCAAACAAGATGGGTACCGGTCTATTTACCAATGGCACAATAGCTTTCTTTCCTTTTAGATGCGCATATCGTTCATCGTTCGGATGTACGGCGATTCCGCTGTCACCCATGATGGTCTCCGGTCGTTGAGTTGCAATGGTGATATACTCATGGCTTCCTTCTATAGCATATTTTACAAAATATAAAGTTGCATTTTCTTCCCCATAAATGACTTCTTCATTACTCAGTACGGTCTTTGCTTCAGGATCCCAATGGACCATACGATAATCACGATATAGTTTATCTTTTCGATACAGATCTACGAATACTTTATAGACTGCTTCACTGCGGGATTCATCCATCGTAAAAGCAGTGCGTTGCCAGTCACAACTGGCTCCTAGTTTTTTGAGCTGGTGTAAAATGATGCCCCCGTATTTTTCAGTCCATTGCCAGGCATACTGCATAAACTCATCGCGGGTAAGATCTGATTTTTTCAATTTCTTTTCATCGCGAAGCCAACGCACCACTTTTGCTTCCGTAGCAATCGATGCATGATCTGTACCAGGCACCCAACAGGCATTTTTACCTTCCATCCGCGCTTTACGAACCAGCACATCTTGGATCGTATTATTGAGTACATGGCCCATATGCAATACACCGGTTACATTAGGAGGCGGGATGACCACACTAAATGGTTCCCTGTCATCCGGTGTAGAATAAAAATAACCCTTATCCAGCCAATGCTGGTACCACTGATCTTCTATCTCCGAGGGAGTATATCTCGCACTTAACATAAGTATGCAAAGATAAAGGATGGTGTGTTAAGCAGTTCCGGAATCGTTTCTCAATTAATCAAGATAGGAGTTAGCAATTGATCAAATGAAAATTAAGTATTTTGAATTCATCATAAATCCAGAGTTTACTAGCGAAAAAAACAATTTTTTGTTATGAAAACAATAATTTCATTTCTTTAGCCGTATATGTAATAATCACTGCCTTAACAATAATTTAAGCATTATTTGATTTCACAGTTTAAAGCCTCCTTAGCTCTATGCATTCATTGGGATCTGTTTTGTTCACATGTATTATTTCATCCTCCATCCTGGCTCAAACAAAATATACTGATTATATTGGAGCAGGACATTTTCAGGGTATCTCCGTAAAAACATCCAGCGATCTTACCAGCCAGGAATGGCCGTTGGCAGCAACCGGTTATAAAACCATCGATGGTCATGGACTGGAAGGTAGAGCTGCTGCGGCCTGCCGTTTCCTGGATCAGGCTACGTTTGGAGCGTCTTTGCCTGAGATCTGGTCTTTGCAAGATAAATCCTTTAGTACATGGATGGACGAACAAATAGCTGTCAAACCAACAAATTATACATCGACCACCGATTCCATCTTCAGATATCTGTATAATTATTACTTATCACAAGGCAAAGATTCCAGTGATCTATCGGATGCTCCGGGTTGGACAGAATTTAGATATGCCTGGTGGAGAATATTACAGGAAGGAAAAGATTTATTGCGGCAGCGCATGACGTATGCTCTCAGTCAAATTTTTGTAATCTCCGATGATTCCGATCTGGGTGGCTATGGCTTTGCTCTTTCTTCCTATTACGATATATTATCGCAAAATGCTTTTGGCAATTTCAAAACACTGTTGAAAAGCGTGGCATTGCATCCATCCATGGGTTTTTATCTCAGTCATCTGAACAACCCAAAAGAAATACCGGAAGAAAATACACATCCAGATCAAAACTTCGCACGTGAAGTCATGCAATTGTTTTCTATTGGTCTCTATCAATTAAACGTAGACGGAACAAGGAAAAAAGATGGTCAGGGAAAAGACATTCCTACTTATACCAATAATGATATTGCAGAAATGGCCAAAATATTTACCGGTTTAAGTATCGGTGGCACGATCGACTCCACAGAAGAGCTTTATTTTGAAAGAGGCATATACCATTCTGACATGACCGTCCCCATGAAAATGTATGAGGAATGGCATGAACCCGGAATTAAAAGACTGCCTAACGGCAAAATCATACCGGCCGGACAACCTGGTATGAAAGACATCGACGATGCGATTGACTTTCTATTCAATCATCCCAATACAGGTCCTTTTATCAGCAGGTTACTGATTCAGCGATTTACCTCCTCCAACCCGAGCAAAGAATACATTACCCGGGTTGCTAAAATATTTAATGATGATGGAAAAGGTACAAGGGGTAATCTGGCTGCTGTCATCAAAGCAATATTATTGGATGAGGAAGCGCGCGATTGTGCCTCCGTCACCGATCCGGAAGGCGGTAAATTATTGGAACCCGTGTTGCGCTATTCTAAATTTGTGAGAGCCATCGGTGTCAAACCTGAAAATCAGATAACCTTCAATAATGGGTATCGGATACAGGAAAGATTATTTCAACATCCGCTATCGTCACCGACCGTTTTTAATTTTTATCTCCCCGATTATAAACCCAATGGCCCATTGACACAAATCGCTTTATCGGCACCTGAGTTCCAGATATTCAATACACAGAGTGCCATTAATTATCCCAACATGGTGCACGAATGGGTGTTCTGGGATTATGTCTTCGATAACTGGTCAGGACCTGATTTTAATGGATACCCCCAGCTTACTAAATTATTAGGAGCATCCAATAACGATGAAACATTGATCAATGAAATCGATCTGATATTTACTCATGGCGAAATGACCAGTGAAACCAGGACCATCATCAAAGACTCACTTAAGAAAACAAATTATTCGGTGCATGGATTAGCAGATCGTATCAGCCTTGCCTTGTATCTCGCGCTGATCAGTCCTGACTTTGTCATTAAAAAATAAAACACAAGTTTGATCCATATGAAAAATCAACACAGACGGGATTTTTTAAAAATAGCCGGTCTTGCCGGCCTTGGTTATACCTCCAAAGCAAGTACCCTCTTCCAATTAAATAATATTGGAGCATTGGCCCGGCTACATCATGAAGAAGCTGAAGATTATAAAGCGTTGGTATGTATTTATTTTGAAGGAGGTATGGATTCATTTAATGTATTGGTACCCAGAGATGGCCGTTACAGTCAATATGCTTCCAGCCGGTCTAATCTTGCATTGCCGAAAAATGATTTAGTACCGATCAATGCAGTCAATGTAGGTACCAGCCAGTTTGGACTGCATCCTTCACTTAAAAATATTGCTTCGTATTTCAATCAGGGAAAAGCTTGTTTTATTTCCAATGTAGGCACATTGCTGGAACCTATTACGAAACAAGAATATGAGAATAATAAGGGACGGGTACCCCTCGGCCTGTTTTCTCACTCCGATCAGTCAAACCAATGGCAGACTGCTATCTCTGATAACCGGACCAACAAAGGGTGGGCAGGTCGTATGGCCGATCTGATGTATACCGTCAATAGCAATGATCTGATCTCAATGAATGTATCGCTTGCCGGATCCAATGTGTACCAAAGCGGTATCAATGTCATCGAATTTACCCTGGACAATGGCGGAGCCTCGGGTCTCTATGATTACGATGCAGATTGGGGGATTAATCCTGCAAAGAAAGATGCCATTCAAAAAATGATTAAGACAAAATACAGCGACCCTTTCAAACAAACCTATGTCAATTCATTTAAGCGGGCGATCGATGCCAATCAAATTTTTAACAGCGCGATTTCAGAAAGCCAAGCGATCAATACCGCCTTTGAAGACAACGATCTCGCCAACAGTCTCAAAATGATCGCCAGGACGATTTCAGTAAGAAAAAAATTGGGATTCAAGCGGCAGATATTTTACGTTAGCTTCGGAGGCTGGGACCATCACGATGAATTATTGGATAAACAAAAAGCGATGTTGCTTACCGTAGACAATGCAATTGATTCATTCCAAAAATCATTAACTGAACTCAATATCGCCGACAACATTCTTACTTTTTCTATGTCGGAGTTTGGCCGCACGCTTTCATCCAATGGAAACGGTACGGATCATGCCTGGGCCGGAAATGCAATGGTGATCGGCAATCCCGTCAAAGGACAGAAAATTTATGGCAGCTTTCCGACACTTGCACTGAAATCGAATATCGACCTAGGCAACGGCGTACTCATTCCTGACCTCGCCAATGATCTATATTTTTCTGAATTGGCTTTGTGGTTTGGATTAAGATCATCGGACCTGTACGATGTGTTCCCCAATCTCGGAAATTTTTATGTAAAAGGCAGTACCAAAGCACCCATCGGCTTCCTAACTGTTTAAATACTTTGATCATGATTTCTCAGTTTAAAAATAAATTCTGCTATCCTGATGCAACGGTTGCTTCAAAAGCATTCTCCACATCCCATGGCATGCACTGTATGGTGCCTAACAATATTTTTATTCTCCTACTCATTTTAACGGTTCTTTTACCCTCTTCCACATTGCAATCTCAATGTTACCCCGATCGCCACAATACCAGCTGGTATGATACCTGGACTTCCTGTTCAAAAAAAGCATCACCCAATCCGAAGCGTGATTCTTCTCACTGGATCCTGTATCAGCTGGGTTATGAATATTCGCTGGGGCAGTCCCATTTCTGGAATAATAATACACCTGCATCGCTTGATTACGGTGCGAAAAAAATCGCTATTGATTATTCTATGGATGGTAATACCTGGACTGCCTGGGGTGACGTTAATTTACGAAAAGCCAATGGCAGCAAATACTACGAAGGAGAAAAAGGACCTGATTTAAAAGGGCTCAAAGCGCAATATCTTTTATTCACCATCCTGGAGAATTATGGAGGGAATTGTGCATCCTTGTCAGAAATAAAAATCGATATAACGAAAACTTCCAATACGACCAGCTCTACGGTATATAGATCTCAGGTCACTTCAGATTGCCTGTCCGCTCTTGCCTATCCCAATCCGTTTAAAAATTTAATCGGCCTTGATATCACGAACTCATGCAATCAAAGCTATTCATACTATATTGAAGATGTCATGGGCAGAAAAATGTCTCCTGTTACGACGATCCATCAAAGAGGACTATTTAATACCAATTATAATGGAAGCCATCTGAGCAATGGAGTTTATTTCTTAGTCGTACACAGCGAACAGGGTGAGGTCAGAAAAAAAATTATGAAAATTGAATAAAAATAAGTCTTTCATTAATTCGGCGTGGGAAGCATGTTTCTGATGGCTGAAATTCTCCACGCTCCGGCTTGGCTTACAACCACAAACGTGCTCCACATCTTTCGAATACTTCCGTCTGCATTTGGCACTTCATATTTCGCATCGACAATAGCTGCCGATTCACTTATAAACCGAATATGGTCTACCACTAGGATTCTATTCCCGGAAGCAGCAGCCGAACTTCGCAACATCCCTTGAATCGAGGCAGGCAACCCTCTGCGCCATTCTCCGGTCGATACCAATTGATCGATCTCGCTGGTGAGGATAGTCTTCAGCAGGTTGGTATCCTTCCTTTCTCTCGCGATGGAATATTGGTCAATAAGATGATGGATCTTTTCGATGGCTGATTGCCCATTCAAACTTGAATAAGCAACAAGCAGAAGGAGTATGAGCACTTTATTCATAATAGATTTACTTAAATCAAATTTAATAGAATTCCATTACGAACATAGATTAAAAATACGGCATCCGGTGATCAACATAGATCAAATAAATTCAACGAATGCCCATCAGACCAAAAAGTATTCAACATTAAAATGAGTATGATGATACTTGAATAGCATTTGATTCTTGCATGCTATTTGTATACTAAGTGTTTAAGATAAATTGCTGAAAAGACTTCTTTGTCAGCCCCTCTAACTTTGTAAATTGGGAAACCCGAACAAGGAATTCTTCTTATGACTTGCTTTTGCCCGCTTCAGGGCTTGGGGCGAGTAATAATTCTGAAATTCATTATGCACCATTATACTGATTTAATATCAACGAGTAAAACGATTTTATTATATTTACGTATCTACAATATGCTTGCAATTTACATCACTAAGAAAATATTGCCATGACCATTAAACCATACCAACACGACTCAACCAATCTCGTCTACAACCTGCTTTTTTGTGATGATCCCGAATTATTCAAAAGGGATCTACACGAGCCATATCCATATCCATTTGATATTGTATTTTCGAAGAATGCTACGGTTCGTGATTTAGAAAATGTGATAACTGATTCTTCACTGGAAACCAGGGCCCGTTTGCTGGCTTATAACAAACTTCTATCGATTGGGGGAGCACCATCCAAAAAAGAGTTACTTGCTGTCGTCGTGGAAGTAGGGCTTGATGAAGGCCTCGATACACTGGCTTCTTTCAGAGATGGCTCTGCCCGGTATATTCATTATACGGA
>CALMKY010000104.1 GCA_937867195.1 uncultured Saprospiraceae bacterium
TAGCATCATATAATTATAAACAAAAACAAACCTCCCAAACTTTACAGCTTGGGAGGTTTTATCATAGCAAAGTGCAATTATCACACTTTAATTTCTACATCAACACCTGAAGGAAGTTCTAATTTCATTAGAGCATCTACAGTTTTAGAAGAAGAAGAATAGATATCCATCAATCTCTTGTGAGCAGAAAGTTGGAACTGTTCTCTTGCTTTCTTGTTTACGTGTGGTGACCTGAGCACCGTGTAAACTTCTCTCTCAGAGGGCAGCGGAATCGGACCCGTAACTACAGCGCCGCTGTTGCGGACCGTCTTTACGATCTTCTCCGTCGACTTATCTACCAAATTGTGGTCATAAGAACGGAGTTTGATTCTAATTTTTTGATTCATTTCCCTTTATTAAAAACTATTAATTTATCAATATTTTATTTAGTACCTTTTGCTTTGGCCATGACTTCCGTGGCAATGCCACCCGGTACTTGAGCGTAGTGCGAAAACTCCATAGTAGAACTTGCTCGACCGGAAGTGATCGTACGAAGTTGTGTTACATAACCAAACATTTCTGAAAGTGGCACATCAGCTTGAATAGCCACAGCAGCCCCGGGTCTCATCTCTTGTCCTTTGGGCAAACCTCTTCTTCTGTTGAGGTCACCGATCACCGGACCCACGAACTCCTCAGGTGTAACTACTTCGAGTTTCATGATTGGTTCGAGGATGACAGGTCCCGCTTTGGGAGCAGCAGCTCTGAAACCTTCTTTAGCACAAAGTTCAAATGCAACCGGTTTAGAGTCCACCGGGTGTGTAGAACCATCTACTACTCTGACTTTCATGCTGTCGATAGAATAACCGGCTAATACACCGTTTTCCATCATAGCCAAGAAACCCTTTTGAGTCGGTGGTATCAATTCACGTGGAATAGAACCTCCCACGATTGAATTTACAAATTGCATTTTGGTTTTACCTGATTTGAAATCTTCTGAATTTAAGAATTCCTCATCGGCAGGACCAAGTTCAAATTCGACATCTGCAAACAAACCGGCACCACCTGTTTGTTTTTTCAATTTCTCACGGTGAGAAACCATTTTAGTAAGTGCTTCCTTATAATTCACCTGAGGAGCACCCTGGTTGCATTCTACGCCGAATTCACGACGCATACGATCCACGATGATCTCTAAGTGAAGCTCACCCATACCGGAGATAATCGTCTGGTTAGTATCTTCATCAAATCTTACTTTGAAAGTAGGATCTTCTTCGGCCAGTTTGTTGAGTGCAATACCCATTTTATCCAAATCCTTTTGAGTCTTTGGTTCCACAGCAAGACCGATAACCGGCTCAGGGAATTTCATCGCCTCAAGAATGATGGGTTTATCCGGATCGCAAAGAGTATCACCTGTGCGGATATCTTTCATACCTACAGCAGCGGCAATATCACCTGCTTCTACGAATTCGATCGGGTTTTGTTTATTTGCATGCATCTGATAAAGCCGAGAAATACGCTCTTTTTTATCAGATCTTGTATTTTGTACGTAAGATCCATTCTCCAATCTTCCTGAATACACTCTCATATAGGAAAGTCTGCCTACGAATGGGTCGTTTACTATTTTGAAAGCCAATGCAGCAAATGGATCTGTGTTCACCGGTCTTCTTACTTCAGGCTGTTCCGTTTTAGGATTTGTCCCTTCTACGACTTGTTTGTCTGCGGGTGAAGGTAAGAAGGTACAAACTGCATCGAGCATAGCCTGAACACCTTTATTTTTAAAGGCAGATCCGCACATCATCGGTACAATCTTCATATCGATGACTGCTTTGCGAAGAGCAGCTTGCAATTCTTCTACCGAGATTGAATCAGGGTTTTCGAAGAATTTTTCCATCAAATGATCATCGTATTCGGCAGCGGCTTCCATCATTTTCTCTCTCCATTGAGCCACTGTGGATTTTAGTTCTTCAGGAATAGGTACTTCATTATACGTCATTCCCTGATCGGACTCATTCCAAATCATTGCTTTATTGGTAATCAAGTCGACCACACCTTTAAACTCGTGCTCGGCGCCGATAGGTACCTGGAGAGGAACTGGTTTAGAACCCAGTTTTGTCCTTACTTCTTCTACTACGTTGAAAAAATCTGCACCCGAACGATCCATTTTATTTACGAAACCAATGCGGGGTACTTTATAACGATCGGCCTGACGCCAAACCGTTTCGGACTGTGGCTCTACACCGGAAACGGCGCAAAATAATGCAACCGTACCATCCAATACACGAAGGGATCGCTCTACTTCTACTGTAAAGTCTACGTGCCCCGGAGTATCAATGATATTGATAGTATATTCATCATTTTTCCAATTCCAAGCAGTTTTGGTTGCTGCAGCTGTGATGGTAATGCCTCGTTCCTGTTCCTGCTCCATATGATCCATGGTAGCAGCACCATCGTGTACTTCGCCTATCTTATGATTGATACCCGTGTAATACAAGATACGCTCAGTAGTAGTGGTTTTGCCTGCATCGATGTGAGCGGCGATACCAATATTACGTGTATATCTGAGATCTTTTTTTGACATAAGACAGGGTCTGTTATATTATTATCTAATGTTTTCTTTTTGATTATTTAAAACTTGCGAATGCTCTGTTAGCTTCTGCCATTTTGTGTACATCTTCTTTTTTCTTCACAGCTGCACCTTCCCCCTTTTGTGCCGCTATGATTTCCGCAGCTAATTTCTCAGCCATACCTTTACCGGCACGCTCACGAGCGTAGCGGATCATCCACTTCATACCAATAAAAATTTTACGGCTTGGTGGAAGCTCTGTCGGAATCTGGAAAGTAGCACCTCCGATACGTCGACTGCGAACCTCTACGTGCGGCATAACATTATCAAGAGCTTTTTTCCACATATCCAATTCACTTTCTTCACCCGCTTTAGATTTTACGATGTCCATGGCATCATAGAATATAGCTTGAGCTCCGGCTCTCTTGCCACTCCATTGAAGGTTATTGATAAAACGACTTACTAATGTATCGCTGTATCTTGGATCTCCCTGGATGGCTCTTACTTTTGGTTTACGCTTCCTCATTGATTATGTAAATATGTGAATTGAGAGATTTTATTATTTCTTAGGTCTTTTTGAACCGTATTTAGAACGAGATTTCTTTCTATTGTTTACACCAGCCGTATCGATAGCACCGCGCACGATGGTATACCGTACACCGGGAAGGTCTTTGATACGACCACCGCGTACAAGAACCATTGAGTGCTCCTGCAGGTTATGCCCTTCACCCGGGATATACGCAATTACCTCGATACCATTGGTCATACGCACTTTAGCAACTTTGCGAAGTGCTGAATTTGGCTTTTTAGGAGTCGTCGTATATACACGAGTGCAAACACCTCTTTTCTGAGGACAAGCATCCAAAGCACGTGATTTTGATTTAGCTTTCACTGCTTTTCTTCCTAATCTTACCAGCTGATTAATGGTTGGCATATCGAAATTTTCTTTATTACTTATTGATTATCAACGCTTTTTAGTCAAAACAGACCTAATTTTTATCAAAGCGTCTGCAAAGATATGATTATTTTTGAAAAAAAAACAAAAGTTTTACGAATATGAAATCATTAACTAATATAAGAAAAGCGACTTTGGAGGATATGCAGGGTATCCGGGACCTGGTGATGGATCTTGCTATTTATGAAAAAGCTCCTGAAGAGGTAAATACCACTTTGCAAGATTATGAGAAAAACTATCTTGAAGGAGTATTTGATGCCATTGTGGCAGAATTTGAAGGCAAAATCGTGGGCATGTCGCTTTATTATATTGCCTGGAGCACCTGGAAAGGCCGGATGCTGTACCTGGAGGACTTTGTAGTCAAAGAGTCAATGCGGGGACACGGCGTAGGCAAATTGCTTTTCGATGCTTTTTTACAGGAGGCAATCGCTCGGGATTGCAGGTTAGTAAAATGGCAAGTCCTGGATTGGAATGCGCCGGCACAGAAATTTTATATGCAGTATAAGACGGTTTTTGATAAGGAATGGTGGAATGGGAAGATCTATTTGAATGCGGAATAGGGAATGCGGAATTGGGAATGCGGAATTAGGGAATGCGGAATTGGGAATGCGGAGGGACTGTAAAATATTTTGTGTAACTGTCAAGGTAAAGTTCTTAAAGAATTTTG
>CALMKY010000105.1 GCA_937867195.1 uncultured Saprospiraceae bacterium
CATGCCCTTCTTATTTTTGACATAGAAATTTTTATCTTCTGAAAATATGAATTGGATCTCTTCATTTCTCCAGTCATCGCTAGGCAAAAAAGTAGTCATGAGCCTGACCGGTTTGTTTCTTTGTTTATTCCTGGTGGTGCATCTTATGGGTAATCTACAATTGCTCAAACACGATGGCGGACAATCCTTTAATGAGTACACGTATTTCATGACCCATTTCCCGTTGATCAAAATCATTAGTTATGTAAATTACTTTTTTATCCTCCTCCATACGTTTCAGGGATTGATGTTGTACGCTCAGAATAAAGCAGCCAGAGGTGTTGGGTATGAACGCAAAGCAAATAGTAATACAAGTTTCAGTTCACGCAATATGGCATTGTTGGGATCCCTGATCTTTATTTTTATCTCAGTGCATTTAGGTGATTTTTGGCTCAAGATGAAAATGGGTGTACTCGATAAAGTATCCTATCCCAACCACGAGAATATCTATAATCTGTACACCCGGGTCGATTTAGCATATCAACAATGGTGGATCGTATTGTTTTATGTGATTGCCATGATCGTATTGGCTTATCATTTATTACATGGTTTCCAGTCTGCCTTTCAATCGTTGGGGCTGAATCATCCAAAATATACGCCCGTCATTAAGACGATTGGTACTTTATTTGCCATACTGATACCACTTGGATTTGCTATTATACCTATTTACCGACTATTTTTTTTCTAGATATCAATAACCTAAAAGATAAAAAATTATGGAATTGAATTCCTCCAACGGAGTCCTGTCAGACAAAATTCCTGCGGGTCCTATCTCCGAAAAATGGACTGATTATAAAGCTCATATTCCTCTCGTTGCTCCACAAAACAAACGTAGACTTGAAATCATCGTAGTCGGTACAGGCCTGGCCGGTGCATCTGCTGCTGCCAGCCTGGGTGAACTGGGATACAATGTCAAGTGCTTTACATTTCATGATAGTCCGAGGCGTGCACACAGCATCGCTGCACAGGGTGGTATCAATGCTGCAAAGAATTATGCCAATGACGGTGATAGCATTTTCCGTCTTTTTTATGATACGATCAAAGGAGGTGATTATCGAGCACGCGAAGGGAATGTACATCGCATGGCAGAAGTCAGTGTCAATATCATAGACCAATGTGTTGCACAAGGAGTTCCTTTTGCACGTGATTACGGAGGATTATTGGAGAATAGATCTTTTGGTGGTGTGCAGGTATCGCGTACATTTTACGCCCGTGGTCAAACCGGACAACAATTATTGATCGGCGCCTATCAGGCTTTGGAAAGACAGATATCTCTTGGTTCTGTACAGATGTACAATCGCCATGAAATGATGGACATCGTCATGATCGATGGCAAAGCACGTGGTATCATTGCCCGTAACCTGGTTAACGGCAAGCTTGAAAGATTCGGCGCACATTGTGTAGTCCTGGCTACCGGCGGATACGGTAATGTATTTTACCTATCTACGAATGCAATGGGGTCTAATGTTAGCGCAGCCTGGAAAGCAGTCAAACGCGGTGCATTAATGGCTAATCCTTGCTTTACCCAGATACATCCTACCTGTATTCCGGTGAGTGGCGATTATCAATCAAAGCTTACTCTCATGTCTGAGTCATTGCGCAACGATGGTCGTGTATGGGTCCCAAAGAAAATGGAAGATGTGCAGGCGATTCGCACTCGTAAAATAAAACCAAGCGATGTCAAAGAAGAGGATCGTGATTACTATCTCGAACGCATGTATCCATCTTTTGGTAACCTCGTACCTCGGGATGTAGCATCCCGCGCTGCTAAAAAAGTCTGCGATGAAGGTCGTGGTGTCAATGCAACCGGACTTGCCGTTTTCCTGGATTTTTCTTCTGCAATCCAACGTTTCGGAAAATCACAGGCGAATGTAAAAGGTATCCATACTCCGGATGCTGCTACCATCACAAAACTTGGTGAAGCTGTCGTAAGTGAAAAATATGGTAATCTTTTCGAGATGTATGAAAAAATCGTCGGTGAAGATCCTTACAAACAACCGATGATGATTTATCCTGCCATCCATTACACCATGGGTGGTCTTTGGGTGGATTACAATCTGGAGACTAATATTCCCGGTTTATTCGCTTTGGGTGAATGCAATTTTTCCGATCATGGAGCCAATCGCCTGGGAGCATCTGCATTGATGCAAGGTCTCGCAGATGGCTATTTCGTCATACCCTATACCATCGGTACCTTTTTATCGAAAGAGATTCGTACTCCCAATACAAATACCAATCACCAGGCTTTCGACCAGGTTCAAAAGGATGTCGAAGATCGCATCAATCATTTGCTTTCTGTCAAAGGAAATCAATCCGTGGAATCACTCCACCGTGCATTGGGAAAGATCATGTGGGAGTATTGCGGCATGGCACGTAACGCAGAAGGTCTAAAGCATGCACGGGAAGAAATACGCAAATTACGTGATACGTTCTGGAAAGATGTTTTCGTACCCGGCACTGCCAATGAATTTAATCCGGAGCTTGATAAAGCAAACCGCGTAGCCGACTTTATGGAACTCGGCGAAATGATGGTCGTCGATGCTTTGGAACGAAATGAATCCTGCGGCGGTCATTTCCGCGAAGAATACCAGGATGCAGAAGGCGAAGCTTTACGTCGCGATGATCTCTATGCTTATGTAGCGGCCTGGGCCTGGAATGACAGCGATGTACAAGTCACGAAAGAACCTTTAAAATTTGAAAATGTAGAATTAAAATCAAGAAGCTATAAATAAAGGTCCGAAAGTCAAGAGTCAGAAAAACCGAAACTAGATCATTCTGACTTCCCGACTTCCTGACTTCAAACTTAAATAAGTATGAAACTCAATCTTAAAATCTGGCGACAACCCAATTCACAGGCAAACGGCAAGCTGGAGAATTATAATGTGGAAGCTAATGAGCATATGTCATTCCTCGAAATGATCGATGTACTCAATGAAGATCTTGTAGCTAAAAAACAGGATCCCGTGGCTTTTGATCATGATTGCCGTGAAGGTATCTGCGGCGCATGCAGTATGGTCATCAATGGACAACCTCATGGTCCATTGCCGGGCACGACGACTTGCCAGGTGCATATGCGTCATTTTAAAGATGGAGATACGATTACGGTAGAACCCTTCCGGGCAAATTCATTTCCGGTCGTAAAAGATTTAGTCGTGGATCGTTCAGCTTTTGACAGGATCATCCAGGCAGGTGGTTATATATCAGTCAATACCGGTCAGGCTCCCGATGGCAATGCTTTACCGGTCAATCGCGACGACGCCAGCAAAGCTTTCGATGCGGCAGCCTGTATCGGTTGTGGCGCCTGCGTAGCTGCTTGCCCTAATGCATCTGCGATGCTCTTTACATCTGCCAAGATCGCTCATTTAGGTCTGCTGCCACAAGGCAAGATTGAAGCCAGGACCCGCGTAAAAAACATGGTCGAGCAAATGGACAAAGAGGGTTTTGGAAAATGTACGAATACCTATGCTTGCGAAGCGGAATGTCCTAAGGGGATATCGGTCGAGAATATAGCAAGGATGAATCGGGAATATTTTAAGGCTGTGTTTGCCGGGGAGTAGGTAATTGATTGTTGATATATAATAAAATAACTCCACTGGGTAAGGATTCTATTACTTGTATGCCAGTTAAACTATTTTGAGTATTTTGTAAGGCTGCTTAATTTATATTTTTAATTTTAGAGCCAACCAAATAGCTATTAGCTTCGCGAATGGGTTCGTTATCCACCAATTTTAGAACGACCGATAATTATGACAGAACAGGAAATAATAAACCCTATTAATGAAGTCGAAAGACTGCAAGGAATGACAGTTAATGAAAGGCTGTTTATATGCGGACTTATGGATGAATTTTACAAGGCACTACATGACGATAACGACAAAGCGAAGAAAATATTAGAACTTTTAGGTGTTGACAAACCTTCAATAGTAAAAATTGTATCATAAAAACAAGCCAGAAGGCTTTAGAAAGTAAGAGCTTGATAGTGGGTTTTGTTTTATCAGTTAAAAATCACAATTGAGTTTGATTTTTAACAAATAATAGCTTTGTGCGTATAATAGACTTTAATAATACTTTGAACATTTGTGCTTTTAATCCAACCTAAACACAAAGCCTGAAGATTAAATCAATCCTGTCACTATCTAATTGATGGACACATCAACATGGTTCTATCAAAATTCAAAGAGTGTAAAGACCTTACTGAGAAATACAAATCATTTTTGTAAATTCAACTCAATCAATAGCAATATTCCAAGTTAACTATGTTTTTCAATACATGAATATTTCTTTGTTTTCAACAGCACGAATACTTCCTCTTATGATCGTCCTCCTTATGATTAGCTGTAAAGGAAATCAAAAGACTTCAAAAGAACTGATCGCCGAACTGCAATTAAAAACCGGACAAGTGGTGACCTGCGGTCCTCCCGGAAAAGAATTCGGTACCGTAGATTTTAAATTGGCTTGCAATGAAAATGTCAAGGCTGATTTCAATACAGCGATAGAATTATTGCATTCATTTGAATATGATGAAGCCGAAAAAGCATTTGCTTCGATCATCGCAAAATCTCCTGATTGCGCTATGGCTT
>CALMKY010000106.1 GCA_937867195.1 uncultured Saprospiraceae bacterium
TTCAATCTTTGAATATCTGTACCGCAAGCATGCTGGATAATTACTTTGACCTGATCACATGTTTTAGGTGGCAGGGTTTTCCAACTAAATCGATTATTTGACGTGTTGATGGTGTCGGTGCCAACAAGCAACTTTACTTTATAAGGTCCCTGACCGCCATGTAGATTAAATATTTCGAATGAATCGCGATTGGCTCCGTTAAATGGATAATATACCTGGGTAAAATATTCTACCGGATCTAAGGCTACGGTGGTACTCACTAATCTGCTTACATTGCAAGCGTCGGTTACCCGTATCAGATAATTTCCATTAGGCATTTGTGTCCAGGATGGTTGTGAGGAGGTAGACCAGGTCGCGCCATTATCTGTACTGATTTCATATTTATAAGGAGTGGATCCCCTGGTCACGATTACTGAAAATGTACATCCATTGACACTGGTGGTTATCAAGGGAGCCAGATAATTCCCACCTATACTTACAGTCAATGTACCCTTCTTACCGGAACCATCGCTTACTTCAAATGTATATGAGCAGGTGCTAAGACTTTTAAATACATTGCTTGTTTGGGAGGGTGGTAAGACCTCTCCGCATGTATTCGAAATGATTTTGTAAGTATAGATACCGTCACCACCGGAAGCGGTTAAACTGACTTCACCGGAACTATTACAGCTTGCATCTTTTGCAATACCTGAAACGGTAAGCTGACTAAAGACCGGAAAGCCAATACCGACAATGAAAACGAGGAGAAGTATTCTGATCATCTCTTGGGTAAATATGGTAAGAAATTAGGAATTGGGAGCTTAAAATATTATTATCCTTCCCCTATATTACTGCCTTGTCCCATCTCCCAATCAATGCGATTTAATCGCATCACATAGCAATTATCTTCTCCAAACATTCTTTGCTCAATAATATTAAAGCCGAGTTTTTCATAAAATTTAATGGCTCTTTCATTTGTAACCAGCGGATCAATGACAATGGCTGAAACATCCAGATCTTTAAAACACCGGATGATACCTTTGCGCATCATATCGGTACCATATCCCTTACTCAGATTATCCTCTTCCCCGATCCAGATATCGATCGCGCGGTGATTAGGCTCTATCTCTCCCCAATAGTGAGTCACTTCGAGATGAGGATCCATGATTTGAAGTACTCCAATAGGTTCATTTCCCAATTCGGCTATGAGTATTTCTTGCCAATCAGCGGCATTGGTCAATTCGTGGGTCCAATCAATGTTTTCGTCCTGACCTGTGGAAGCCTGAACGTGGGGCTTGGTATCCCAATAATGCAGAATCTCGATGTCTTCGATGGTAGCCGGTCTAAGGTTTATCTCGGATTTCACAGAAAGCTAATTAAAGATCAAAATGTAAACTAAGTTAAAAAAACTTCAGCAACCAATCAATCAATCTTTTGGTAGTCTTGGTAAACGGGGGGAACATTAAAAACACTCCCACCCATGGAGACCATTGGTTCAAGACTGCTTTGGCATTGCTAAATTCTAAAAACGAGTGGTGCCCATGCCCTTTACCCAACCCGCTGTTATTGATACCTCCAAAAGGAAGATTATAATTGTAATAATTAATCGCCACAGCATTGATGCACATACATCCGGAAGAAGTCTCTGATCTGACTTTGCGGATCACGTTTGAATCTTTGGCAAATAAATAAAGCGAAAGTGGTTTCTCCCCTTTGTTGATTTCATCGATGGCCTGTTGGATATTCTCAAAAGTCTTAATATACAATACGGGGCCAAAGATTTCATTTTGACAGATCGACATGTCATCCCGCACGTTGCTAAAAATCGTCGGTCCGATGTAATCATCGCGGGTATCCATTCCTCCTCCATATTCCAATGTGGCCCCTTGCAAAATGGATTCCTCTATTAAAGCGTTTACCCGACGAGTATGATGCTGGTTGAGAATATGAGAAAAATCGGTCGTGATGATTTCCTTATCATTGCCTCCATAACGAATCTTGATTTGGTCAATGAGTTTTTTTACAAACCGGTCTTTTACATCTTTATGCACATAGATATAGTCGGGGGCGATGCAATATTGGCCTGCATTTACAAATTTGGTAGCTGCTGTAAATTTTACTGAATTCTTCAATCCGTCCGATGAATCAATGATTAAAGGTGATTTACCTCCCAATTCAAGAGTGATTCCTGAAAGATTCTCTGCTGCAGCCTGCATGATGATCTTGCCCACTTTAGGACTTCCGGTAAAAAATATATGATTCCACTTTAATGAAAGTATATG
>CALMKY010000107.1 GCA_937867195.1 uncultured Saprospiraceae bacterium
GTCTTACCTGAACCATTTTCGCCTACTAAAGCGAGTTTTTCCCCTGCTTTTAAAATAAAATTTAAATCCCTCAAAGCCCAAACTTCCGTGCCTGGATATTTAAAACCAACATTTTCAAACCGAAGTCCCATCTTAATTTTATCGGGTGCTTTGATCGAATCCGGTTTATCTACAATGGTTGGCTGGATCCCAAGAAAATCGTAATAATCCTGCAGATACAGTGCAGACTCAGTGATTCGGGTAAATGTACTCAGTAAGTTTTGTAATTGATTTTGCAGTCTATTAAATGAACCTGATAAAAACGTAAGTTCTCCCAGTGTAATGGCACCTTTGACTGTCCGCAATACGATCAAAATATAGGCACCGTAATAGGCTGCGACGGACAAGATTTGCAATACACTCCCCCAGATCGTCCTTCTTATGGCCAGCTTCTTATTGGCCAGATAATATTCATTTGCAATTTTTTTAAATCGATCTGACAAAAAATAATCAAGCCCGAATACTTTTATTTCTTTGGCCGTCTCCACACTCGCACCGATATACCTGAGATAATCCAACTCGCGACGTTGAGGTGTCCAGCTTTTTACCAATGAATAGCTGTATCTCGAAAAATAGGCCTCGCTGATGAACGCGGGTAACACAGCGAAAATCAATAAAACGATCAGCCAGGGTTCAAAGGCTATCAAACCACCCGAGATGAATAAAATCGTAATCAGGTCCTGCAACTGACCCAAAACCATCGACATCAGCACGACCCGACCTGTGGTCTGTCTGCGTGCTCTTTCCAGTTTATCATAAAAGACCGGGTTTTCATACATAGCCAGATCAATGGTCGCCGCTTTATTCATTAATTCTACGGAAGACAAGTTGCCGTACAGATCTCCAAGCAAGGAATCAACTAAATTGATCAGTCTGCTCATCAATTCAGAAGCCAGCGTGATACTGCATTCGATAGCTATCCATTTCCAAAGTGTATGAAGATCCGTTGATTTGCTGTTGATCACATGCAATATTTCATCGATGATCAATTTACCAACATACAGTTGAGCGAGTGGCAACGCTGATTTAAATAATCTAAGAATGATATTTGCAAATGCAAGGCGGGGAGATGTGTTCCAAACCATTTTAAAAAACGGAATCAACAATTTTAATGCTTTCAGGCTATCTGCGAATCCCGGGTTGGCATCAGGCTTATCCATTTCAGGAGGACCCATAAATCTGGTAGACATGGTTACAAATATACTGGTGCTGACAGGTCTGATCTCAGTATCATTACGCCTAACTCATTTTAATCCAGATCCATTCTGGAAAAGACGTCTGACTTTGGGTTGTACCGTATTGGTCATAGTCTGCATCACTTTGGAGAAATGTTTATGCAACGAATGAAATTGCAATGGACCTCCATGCCCACCAAAACAATTCTATTTTTGCATCTTAGATAAAAAACCACATATTAAAGTACAGCAAGATATCGAAACCATGATCCGGAAATGTCTTTCCGGAGATCGATTGGCTCAAAAATATTTATATGATCTTTATGCTCCGGTTATGCTGGCGACCTGTCGTCGTTATATAGCCTCGTTTGAAGATGCTGAGGATGTCATGATTGAAGGATATTATAAAGTATTTGAACATTTATCCCAGTACGATTATCGTGGAAGTTTTGAAGGCTGGATTAAGAAGATCATGGTAAATGAAGCACTCATGTGGCTGCGAAAACGAAAACTCCGGTATACCGAATTGAATGAAAGCATGGATACTCCGGATGAGGATTTTGACCTTGGACAAATAGAGGTAGGGCCATCTGCCATTTTTGAAATGCTGGATCAATTACCGGAAGGATATCGCACTATTTTTAACCTCTATGTCATCGAAGAATATAAACACAAAGAAATAGCGGAACTCTTGGGCATCAGCATCAATACATCAAAATCCCAATTAATTTTAGCTAAGAAAAGGTTAAAAAATATGATCGAAGCTTCAAATCAAAAGCACAAAAAGAAATGAGCAATCTTGAAGATCTCTTTAGAGACTATAGTAAAAATATGACCGTAAAGCCGAAGGCAAAATCATGGTCCCGACTGGAAGCCAAACTTAGTCATAAACATAAGCCATTTCGGTTTGCTTACATCGGCCAAATTGCCATTGCAGTGATCTTGATATTGATCCTGCTGATGGCTTATTGGGTTTTAGCCCATAAACAGAAAAGCACCTTACCGATTCAGGTAAAAAATGAAATGATCAAAATCGATACACTTGTACCGGATTCGATCATCAAAAAGTAAGATTCAAAACACCGTACCATCCAACGGATCAAACCAGATCCTTCTCATAAATCCTATACTTTCGATATACCTTTCCACCGATGTGCTCCAAAGCACGATTCATGGGCACATTATTTTCCAATATCCAGGAAGCTTCAGCGCGTACGATCCCTTTTTGTCTTGCAGTCTGAATATTTTTGCAATACAGTACTGCATCGATGCCCAGCCTGCGATATTCCTTCATAGTCCCGAGGACAAACACTCTTACCGATTTAATTTTCTTCAGACCGAAAAGAATCTTAAACACTCCGGTTGGAAACAGTCTTCCTTTTTTGATTGTTTTTTGAATTTCATTCAGATTAGGAAGTGTGATCGACACGGCAATCGCCTGGCCATCCTTTTCTACAAAATATATAAAATCCGGATCCACGACCGGTTTTAAATCTTTAGCTATTTGCTTTACTTCCCGTATGGTCATAGGAACAAAACCAGTATTCTCAGACCATGATTCATTATAAATAGGAAGAAATTTATCAAGATCCTCTTTAAATTTCTTCATATTGATTTTCCGTATGATGTATCCCCGGTCAACCAGTCTTTTTTCGAGTTCAGCGCCCTGAGCCAGGATTTTGTCATCCATTTGAGCCGTAATCAATTCATAGCAATTGAGATCCATATTTTTGGTCATGCCATATTTTTGCAACAGGGTGTTGTAATAATTAGCATTGTATGGATTCATTACAAAAGAAGGTTCATCAAAATTTTCTACCAGGCAGCCTACGGTTTCATTGGTTGAAAAATTGGCGGGTCCCAGGACTTTGGTAAGGCTTTTTTTCTTTAACCAGTCGGCAGCCGTGTCCAATAATGCTTTCGCTACATTAAAATCGTTGATGACATCGAAGAATCCAAAGAAGCCTTCTTTTTTTCCTGTAAACTGGATATGATTTTTATTTTCTATGGCGGCGATGCGACCGACGATTTTACCATCTTTCTTTGCTAAAAAATAATCTGCATTGCTATGTTCAAAAAACGGTGATTTCCTTTTATTAAGCAAGGCTTCTTGCTCCACATACATCATCGGTACATAATTCGGATCGCCGGCATATAAGTCGTGAGGAAAATCGATGAATTCCGTAAGTTGACTTTTGGAACTTACAGGTTCGATTATTAGACTCATATCTTTCAGGTTTAAATATTGCTTACGCGTGTTGTACAGCTGCTGTCTGAAACACATGCAACTCTTTTCCCACTTGCTCAAGGGTATCGATGACCCGATCCAGCTGTGCTTTGGTATGAGTAGCCATCACTGACATTCTGATAAGTGAACTATCACTGGGCACGGCGGGCGACACGACAGGATTGACAAATATTCCTGCTTCAAATAATTTTTGAGTGAATGCAAATGTCAGGTCATTATCGCGAATATAGATGGGTATGATCGGTGTTTCTGATGTATTGATATCAAAACCCAGCTCAGCAATTCCTTTTTGAAGATAAGCTGTATTAGACCATAATTGCTCCAGTCGTTCAGGCTCATTTTGAATGATTTCGAGAGCAGCCATGGCAGCACCTACTGCAGAAGGTGGCATGCTCGCGCTGAAGATCATAGGTCGGGAAGTATGTTGTAAATAATTAATCACTTCTTTGGTGGAAGCTATAAATCCTCCTACAGATGCTAATGACTTACTGAAAGTACTCATGATCAGGTCTACTTCATTGGTAAGTCCAAAATGGTCAGCAGTCCCTTTTCCTTGTTTACCCAGCACTCCGAAAGAATGAGCATCATCTACCATGACCTGAGCATGATATTTATTGGCAATGCGCACGATTTCCGGAAGGTCACAGATATCACCTTCCATGCTAAAAATACCATCGATGACAATCATCTTTACAGTATCCATCGGTACTGCGGCTACTTTACGCTCGAGATCGGCCATATCATTATGACCAAACTTAATCACGCGTGAAAAAGAAAGCCTGCTGCCTTCTATAATTGAAGCGTGATCCAATTCATCTAAAAACAAAACGCCGGATCTGCCTGTTAATGCAGATACAGTACCCAGGTTTGTTTGGAAACCGGTCGTGTATAAAAGGGCAGCTTCTTTTTCAACATGAGCTGCCAATTTTTCTTCCAACTCAAGATGCATTTTGGAAGTACCATTCAAAAATCGAGAACCCGAACAAGAACACCCATATTGCTCTACAGCTTTGATAGCAGCTTCTTTCACTTTAGGATGGGTAGCCAATCCCATATAGCTATTAGAGCCAAACATCAAGACTCTTCGACCGTGGATCACCACTTCGGTATCGTAGTTTTCTTCGATCGGTCTGAAATAAGGATATACTCCTGCACGCTTAAGTTCATCAGGCCTGGTAAAGCCTCGTAGTTTTTCTATAAGTTGGTGCTGAATCATTATTTATACACTTGAGTAAGATGAAATTATATTAAGAATGTAGCTAGGCAATAATTTGCGGAGGTAAATTTAATACATAGATCTCGAATATTCACTTAATTATGACTTAAATCACTTTTTGTTGACATTTTTGGTTATGTTTATCAAATATTCTACTGCTTTTCTATATCCTTCTAGGCCAAAACCAACAAAACTTTGGCAACATTGGGATTTCACAAAAGAAAAATGCCGAAAAGATTCTCTATTATAAATATCCGAAATATGCACTTCGATCGTCGGAATCTTGATTGCAGCCAATGTATCGGCTATTGCAATCGATGTATGGGTATAGGCTGCAGGGTTGATGACGATACCCTGGATGTCGGATCCCAGGAATTCCTGGAGCTTGTCCACAATCGCTCCTTCATGATTGGATTGGAAATAAAATAATTGATGACCGGGAAAATCCTTTTGTAATTGTTCAAAATAAGATTCGAACGTCAGAGAACCATAAATATGAGGTTCCCTTCGACCGAGTAGATTGAGGTTTGGACCATTGATAATAAATATCTTCATACAGAATTGAGAAAACAAACTTTGATTTAATCGAAGCTTTTACATTGCCATTTCGGATAAAAATTTAAGCCTTACCATTTTAATTTCTTCAATGGTGATATCGTCATCTTTGAGGCTCTTAAATGCTACTTCCGGATCATCGGTCTGGGCTTGCATAAAGTAGTCATAAATTTCTTCCTGGATGGATTCATCTACGATGTCTTCGAGGTAATAATCGATATTGAGTTTTGTACCGGAAGATACGATGATATCCATCTCATCCATGAGGTCGTCCATCTTCATTTGATTGAGTCGGGCAATGTCTTCCAGTGGCATTTTGCGATCAATGTTTTGTATGATGGATACTTTTGTCTTGGATTTGTCTGCAATTTGTTTGATGAGAATATCCTGAGGTCGATCTATTTCATTTTCTTCAACATATCTGGCTATGACTTCGACAAATTTTTTGCCATACCGGTTTGCCTTACTGGCATTGACTCCATTGACTTTAGCCAGATCTTCCAGATTGACCGGATACTGGGTAGCCATATCTTGTAAAGAAGTATCCTGGAAAATTACATAGGGAGGCACTTTGAGGGTTTTGGCCATCGATTTACGCAGGTCATCGAGCATTTTAAATAACGTCTGATCCAAGGCAACGACTCTGGCTTCAGCTTCTTCTTCGTCGATCTCGCCGGCTGTTTCAAAATTGGTATTCATGGCAATTTTAATCGAAGCGGGCTTAGCTATAAATTTTTTACCTGGCTCAGTAAGTTTAAGAACCCCATATTGCTCAATGTCTTTTAATATCAATCCATGCAAAATTCCCTGTCTGAAAATAGAATGCCAGAACAAAGCTTCTTTCTCAGAGCCCTTACCGAATAAATCGTATTGATCAAAACCAAAATCCTTTATCTCTTTGGATGCTTTGCCGGTAATAAAATCCACCAACAAATTAACTAAATAATTTTCTTTAGTCTGCTGGATAGATTGCAGGGCAAGCTTCATCTCATTTTTAACTTCAATTTTCTCTTTAGGATTTTTACAGTTGTCACACATTTTGTGACAATCTTTTTCTGCAAAATTTTCACCAAAATAATTTAATAAAAATACCCTTCGGCAGGCAGAAGTCTCCGAAAATGCAACGACTTCATCCAATAAATGCCCCCCCATATCGCGCTCAGCGGCATCCTTATCGCGTAGAAATTTTTCAAGTATGGCGATGTCTTTTGCAGAATAAAAGGCCACGCATCTGCCTTCTAATCCGTCCCGACCTGCACGACCCGTCTCCTGATAGTAATTTTCAATGCTTTTTGGAATATCATAATGTATCACAAATCGTACATCCGGCTTATCTATTCCCATACCAAACGCGATGGTCGCACAGATGACATCGATTTCCTGCATCAGGAAATCATCCTGGATTTTGGCTCTTAACTTGGTATCCAGTCCGGCGTGATAAGGTGCAGCTTTGATGCCATTTACTTCCAATGTCTGGGCAAGCTCTTCTGTTGACTTTCTTGATTGAACATACACAATACCGGACGCTCCCGGTTGTGTACGGAATATCTGGATAATTTCTTTAATGGTCTGTGCCTTATTAATTTTTGGCCTGATCTCATAAAAAAGATTTGTTCGATTGAAAGATGACTTGAATATACTGGGATTGGTCATATCCAGCGTCTTTACAATATCACTCTGTACTTTAGGGGTGGCGGTGGCCGTCAACGCCATCACGGGAACCGAATGACCCAATGCGTCGATCATCTCACGGATACGACGATATTCAGGCCTGAAGTCATGTCCCCATTCCGATATGCAGTGTGCCTCATCTACGGCAATTAAGGAAACTTTGACGCCTCGCAGAAACTCAAGGTTCTCATCTTTGGTCAGAGTTTCAGGAGCAACATATAATAATTTGGTATGTTTCGCAGTTATCGACTCTTTTACCTGTTTAATCTGTGTCCTGGTTAATGATGAGTTAAGGAAGTGAGCAATTTCATCGCCCTGGCTATATCCACGGATGGCATCCACTTGATTTTTCATCAGGGCAATCAGTGGTGATATCACAATGGCCGTTCCTTCCATCATTAAAGCCGGCAGCTGATAGCACAAGGATTTACCACCTCCGGTCGGCATGATGACGAACGTATCACGACCATTCAATACGTTTTGAATTATTTCTTCCTGTGTACCTTTAAATGAATCAAAACCAAAATAATTTTGCAAAGCATCCATCAATTCCTGAGAGGTGTGACTATTGGCAATTACGGGGGTTACTGTAGCAATTGGTTTGGACGATGTGGTTGATTTTTTTCTTGGTTTCTTTTCCACTGAAACTTCGCTCATGTTTCTGTTAATTTACAAAGAATAATACAAACTTGTTTAAAAGACTTTCAAATAAGATAGAGATCTATGATTTTTGTACTGAATCTTCTGAATATTGGATGATTTAGTACCTTAGATTTTTTTAAAAGGAGCCGAAATTACATTTTTTTATCGAATTGGAAAAGAGTATAATTGATATAGCCAGGAATTGTATTGAAATAGAGCAGAAAGCCCTGATTTCATTAGCAAATCATTTAGATAAATCTTTTGAAGAATGTGTTAAAGATGTATATAAAACCAATACCCGCATCATTTGTACCGGCGTGGGCAAGAGTGCCATCATAGCTCAAAAGATAGTAGCTACGTTGAATAGTACCGGTACCTCTGCATCTTATTTGCATGCAGGTGATGCAGTCCACGGTGATATCGGATTGCTGAATCCAAACGATTTTTTATGTTGTTTGTCTAAAAGCGGTGAAACAGATGAGATCAAACTCATCATACCCATTGCTAAAAATATAGGCTGTAAAATAATAGGAATTACTTCTAACCGTTTATCTTACCTGGCAAAGCAATCGGATTATTTGCTGTACACACCGGTAGATGTGGAGGCTGATACGAACAATCTGGCACCTACGACCAGCACTACATCCCAGATGGCGATGGGTGATGCTTTGGCTGTCAGCTTGATGTATATGAGAGGATTTACTGCCAATGATTTTGCAAAATTTCATCCTGCCGGCTCATTGGGCAAGCAACTCTACCTGCACGTACACGATGTCTATCCATTACATAGCAAGCCAATTAATAAATCAACGGATTCAATCCATAAGGTCATCCTGACCATGTCAAAAAACAGACTGGGAGCTACCGTCGTCACCGATGATCAGGAATGCATACTTGGAATCATTACAGACGGTGATTTAAGAAGAATGATTGAAAGAAATGAACGTTTTGATCATCTCACAGCTGCGGATATCATGAATCCCAATCCCAAAACGATCGAAGCGAAGGAACTAGCCATTGACGCGCTCGAATTATTACGTAAAAATAATATTTCTCAGGTGGCTGTTACAAAAGATGGTAAGTATGCTGGTATGGTGCATCTACACGATTTGGTTAAGGAAGGATTGGTATAGTTCTTTTATTTTGATCAATTCTTGAAAGATAAAAATACTATGCCTGCAGATTCCGTTTTCACGGTAGTCTGTTGGACTGATTGTCATTTTTTGAATTAAAAAAACAGATACCATTCGGTTAAGAGTACCATCCTGGGTAGAATGAAAAATACTTATATTACATTCATAATACAATACCATTCGACATGTTTCCAATAGGTGATGACCAGGTCCAGGGAGGGAGTAGACCATTTTTTGCTTATATATTCATCGCAATCAATATTGCTGTTTTTTTGTTCCAGGTATCCTTATCTCCCGATCAACTCAATGTTTTCGTCAATCATTATGGTACCATACCGAGTGAAATCAATCATGGACAGGATTTGTATACCATATTTACTTCTATGTTTTTGCATGGAGGCTGGATGCATTTGATCGGAAATATGTTATTTATGTGGGTCTTTGCCGATAATATCGAAGCAGTCATGGGTAATTTCAATTTTTTAATTTTTTACCTATTAGGAGGTATTGCGGCTGCTTTGGTCAATTCATGGATCAGTGGCAACAGCGATGTGCCC
>CALMKY010000108.1 GCA_937867195.1 uncultured Saprospiraceae bacterium
TTGGTGATTACTTTAAAAAAGAAGCTATTGACTGGGCATGGGAATTGCTTACGAAAACCTATGGCCTTGACCCGGAAAGAATGTATGCAACCATCTTTACCGGTGACGAAAAAGAAAACCTGGTTCGGGATCATGAAGCCGGAGATTATTGGAAGGCACACCTTCCCGAGTCACGAATCTTATTAGGCTCTAAGAAGGACAATTTTTGGGAAATGGGTGATACAGGTCCATGTGGTCCATGTAGTGAAATACATGTGGACATGAGATCGGATGAAGAAAGAAAAATAATCGATGGCAAAGATCTCGTGAACACAGGACATCCAATGGTGATTGAAATTTGGAATCTTGTATTCATTCAATTTAACCGCAAAGCCGATGGATCATTGGAAGAATTACCTGCCAAGCATGTGGATACCGGTATGGGATTTGAAAGACTTTGTATGGTGCTTCAAGGCAAACTGTATTCCTATGATACGGATGTATTTTCTTATTTGATTTCATATATTGAGAAAAGCAGTGGCATTCAATACCATGGCTCGTATGATGTAAAAGCCAAGTCTGATATCGCGATGCGGGTATTGGCTGATCACATCCGGGCGGTTTCGTTTACCATTGCCGATGGTGAATTGCCAAGCAATACCGGGGCAGGATATGTCATCAGGAGGATACTTCGCCGGGCCGTTCGGTATTATTATTCATTCCTGAATATTAAAGAACCATTTTTCTTCAAATTGATTCCAATCCTGGCTTCTTATTTTGATGATGTATTTCCGGAGTTAGCAAAGCAAAAGGATTTTGTAGCAAAAGTGATTGAAGAAGAAGAGAAAACCTTTTTACGCACGTTGGATGCAGGTCTCAAAAGACTGGATGTATTGACTGCAATCGGAAATATTAAGGGGAGCGATGCATTTGAATTATACGATACCTTCGGATTCCCATTGGATCTTACCCGGTTGATTTGCACCGAGAGAAATCTGGAAGTTGACGAAGACGGATTTAAAGTAGAGCTGGAGAAGCAGAGAACGCGTTCGCGGGCAGCAGCAGTTACCGAAACCGGTGATTGGGTGATGGTCTCTGAGGGCAATACCCAATTTGTAGGCTATGATGAAAGTGAATCCGATGGTGTCAAAATATTAAAATACCGAAGTATAAAATCAAAAGATAAAGTCGAGCATCAACTGGTTTTGAATAAAACTCCTTTTTATGCAGAGGGCGGAGGCCAGATCGGTGATACCGGTACGCTGACATCTCCCAACCAAACCATTCGAATCCTGAATACTAAAAAAGAGATCGATACACCCTTACATTATGTTGATACTTTGCCCGATGATCCCCATACGACCTTTCATGCATCGATCGACCGTGATCGTCGAAAGCTCATCGAGAACAACCATAGCGCCACTCATTTAGTGCACGCTGCTTTACGCAAGGTTCTGGGTGAACATGTGCATCAAAAAGGATCCCTGGTCACCGACGAATACCTGCGATTTGATTTCTCCCATTTCCAGAAAGTATCGGATCAGGAAATCGATGCAATCGAACGGATCGTCAATCAAAAGATAAGAGAAAATATTGCATTAGACGAAAAAAGATCCATTCCAATTTCGGAGGCACAATCAGCAGGTGCTATGATGCTGTTCGGAGAAAAATATGGTGAAAAAGTAAGAATGATCACATTTGACCCTACCTACTCTCGCGAATTGTGCGGGGGTTGCCATGTAAGCAATACAGGTAAAATTGGTTTCTTCAAAATATCATCCGAGTCTGCCATTGCGGCGGGTGTTCGCCGTATCGAAGCCATCACGGCCAATGCGGTGGAAAAATACATCGAAGACCAGGAGCAAACCATTGGTAAAATCAAAGCATTATTGAAATCTCCTAAAGATCTGCTGGCTTCTCTTTCATCTTTGATCGAAGAAAATAAATCATTGAAAAACCAATTGACTATTTTCCAGGAAAAAGAAGTGGCTTCATTGAAAAAGCAATTGATGCAGGAAGTGAAAAAATCAAACGACATCAATATCATAGTTTCCAACTTGGGTTCGATGGAAGAAAAAGATGCTAAAACACTTTCATTCCAGCTCGAGAAAGAAATCGGCAATGCATGGATCTTATTTGGATTGATCGGTAATGGCAAGCCAATGATCATGCTGCACATCAGTAATAACCTGGTTGCATCTAAAGCACTGAATGCAATGACGACCGTAAAATCCCTCGCCACTCATATACAAGGTGGTGGTGGTGGTCAGCCATTCTTTGCAACAGCCGGTGGTAAGAATGTGGATGGTTTGGAAAAAGCTTTAAGCGAAGGAAGGAAATTAATGGGTGTTTGATATCATGATGTGGTAAATTGCAGCATTCCGTTGGAATCAATTTTCACTCGATGTTCAATAATTGATTTACCGCATCGGTGTGAAGTACGTCCTTTACCTTTGAAATATAAATGAACTTATTTTCGTTTCGGAGCATCGACGCTTGAGTTTTATTACATTGTGTAATCAATAAAAGATTTTTATGAAACTTAGATTAGTATGGATTCTCTTATTCATGGCTTTGAGCAATTATACATTCGCTCAGCCAAATAGTACGAATAGTAATAATACAATGCCTCGGATCGCCGTGTCGGGAAATAAATTCGTCAATGACAAGAATGAAACTTTCGTGTTTAAAGGATACAGTTCGAGCGATCCGGATAAATTAGTATATGCCGGTCACTGGAATCAGGATTATTTCAATGAAATGAAAGCATGGGGAGCGAACATCGTTCGTTTCCCGGTCCACCCGCAAGCATGGCGCAAACACGGGAAACAAGGATATCAAAATCTCCTCGATCAAGGTATCGAATATGCTCGCAGTGCAGGTATGTATGTCATCATCGATTGGCATAGTATCGGGAATCTTAAATCAGAACTTTTTCAGTCTGATAATTATGAAACGACACAGAAAGAAACCTTCGAATTCTGGCGATCTATGTCGCAGCGATATAAAGACAATACTACGGTTGCTTTCTTTGAATTATTTAATGAGCCAACCGTCATAAATGGTCAAGCAGGCGCATGCTCATGGGACGAATGGAAAAAGATCAATGAAGAAATGATCGGTATCATTCGGGGTTATGGATGTAAAGCGATTCCGTTAGTTGCCGGGTTTAATTGGGCTTACGACCTTACTCCGGTTAAAAGCAATCCAATCAATGCTGAAGGCATCGCCTATGTGTCTCACCCATATCCCATGAAAAGAAGCAAACCGTGGGAATCCCAATGGACGACGGATTGGGGATTCGTTGTAGAAAAATATCCGCTGATACTAACTGAAATAGGATTTTGTTATCCTGATGATGTCGGTGCACATATACCGGTCATGAGTGATGAATCCTATGGTGATGCCATGATGGCGTATACAAAAGCAAGAGGGATTTCCTTCGTATGTTGGGTATTTGATCCGCAGTGGGCACCTCGCATGTTTAGCGACTGGAATTATACCCCAAGTCATCAAGGTAAATATTGGAAAGCAGCATTGAATACAAAGTAATCGATCATGCCTGCTGATAAAGATTCCTATTTTGATTTAGTGTATGAAATAGTTCGCCA
>CALMKY010000109.1 GCA_937867195.1 uncultured Saprospiraceae bacterium
GGTTACTTTGATTGATAAATCTAAATTTCCAAGAGATAAGATTTGCGGTGACGGATTGACCCCCGATGTGATTTTTCAAATCGGCAAGGTCTCACAAGAATTATTGTCCGATTTGCATTTAATTCAATCCAAAACTGTCTCAAAAGGTGCTCAGGTTTATTCTTATACAGGGCAAAAATTGAATTTCCCGTTTGTTGGAAAATTTGGAATGGTTTGTCCCAGATTTGATTTTGATCATTTATTGATGAGTCATGCTAAGAAATTTGATTGTATTCACATCATTGAAAATTTCGAAGTTAAAAGCATCACTTCTGATGTGGATCGATACCTGGTAAACGGAGAACTCCAAAGCATACCGGCCGATCTGATCGTAGGAGCCGATGGTGCACAATCCATCGTTGCTAAATCCATGGCAAATAAAAAGCTGGACCGGGAAAGTTACTGTGCAGGTTTAAGAGTCTACTATGAAAATATGGATGACCTGGATAAGGATAATTGCATCGAGTTATTTACCTTCAAACATTTGCCGATGAGTTATTTTTGGATATTCCCATTGGCAAATAAGAAAGTCAATGTCGGTATTGGAATGAGATCAGATTATATTTCAAAACATAAAGTCAATTTAAAAAAGGAATTGAATGAATTAATCCAGGCTCATCCTATTCTTTCAATGCGATTCAAACAGGCATCTCCATTGGAAACCATTAAAGGATTTGGTCTGCCTTTGTGCACTAAAAAGTCCAGTATTTCCGGTCAAGGCTATTTGCTGGTTGGGGATGCCGCTTCTTTAATCGACCCACTCAGCGGAGAAGGAATCGGAAGTGCCATCCGCAGCGGACGCATCGCTGCTGAGTATATAATTAATTCGATCGACGAACAACTTGCCTTCACTGCTATCACCAATAAAAAATATGATCAAATGATTTATCGTAAAATGTGGTCTGAATTCAGAACCAGCAAATTACTGGTCAATCTTTTCAGGCATCCTACCCTGCTGGATTTTACCATTAAAACCATTCATCATAACAAGTCTCTAAAAAAAATGATTGAAACCATGGATAGTTTGGAAATAAGAAAACAAATGACTAGACCTCAATTTTACTGGAATTTAATGTTTAAATAAAATGAGTCCAATCAGTAAAGAATTAATAAAAACGTGTGCAGATACCCTTAAAGATGATCTTGATAAGATAAGGGTTTGCCTGAACTCAATGGATGAAGACAAAATCTGGTGGCGTGCCAATGCAGCGAGTAATAGCCTGGGTAATATTTTATTGCATCTGGCTGGAAACGTACGACAGTATATTCTATGTGGTATTGGAGATCGTGAAGATACCCGGGTAAGATCATTTGAGTTCGAAGCAAAAGGACCAATTCCCAAAACTGATTTAATGAATAAGCTTACGGCTACGGTTGAACAAGCTATGCAAATCATTCTGGGGTGTGATGAGGACAAACTTGTGCGAACCAAACAGATCCAGGGAAAAATGCAATCCGGTACGATGATAATCATTCATGTGACAGAACATTTTTCTTATCATACAGGACAAATAGCCTATATGACGAAGTCATGGAGCGGAAAGAGCCTGGACTTGTCGGATGATCGAAAACTGGAAAATCGAAAATGATTAGTTTTTCAATTTCGGTTTTAAGTACTTATCCAAAAATTCAAGGGATTTGACTGATGTGGTGATCTGATTTTCTTTTTTTACAAAGCCATGCCCTTCATCGGGATAAGTAATGTACTCGACC
>CALMKY010000110.1 GCA_937867195.1 uncultured Saprospiraceae bacterium
GTAATGTCTTTTAATATAATAGAATATGTATTGCAATTAGCACTTACTCCGTTGTCAAACGTATGAAGATCTCCATTCCCGGAGCAATCTTGTACGCATACTCTTACTTTGATCACATTATCCGGTGGACATAATCCACCTGCATGTAGAGTAATTCCTGTAGTAGGAATAGGTCCGGAGAGTGACAATGGGTAGATGACGCGATAACTAAGTGTCAAGTGATCTGCTGTCACTAAATTATCAACAGGTCTCACAATGATTATACTTCTATCGATTATCACCGAGCAACTTGCATCAAGATTTAATTCAGAAGGAGCGTAGTGAGCACCTATCCTTGGAGATATAGTATCGATAAAGGTAATCGTGGCCCAGGCCCACTTAGAAATATTACCACATAAATCAGTTACACGGTATTTTATTCTATACGTATTACGTGATTCGTTGCAATAAAAATCTGGAATAATAGCCGGATATGGTGGTGATGCGTTAAACTCGAGGCTATTTTGCAGCTGTGAAAGATTTGTGCAATTATCTGATATAGCTGCTCCTGTAAAAAGGTGCTTTAAAGAACCGGGGTCTATGCGCCCATCATTGCCGTCAGCTCTTATGGAAATATCTCTGGCCACCGGGGACAATTTATCAGTCATATACAATGTATCGATTAAATTCATTGTACAAAATTGATCATCTGAAGTATTCGCTGTGCCTCGTGTATTTCTAAAGTACGCTGTAATGGTTATATATCTGGTATCGGATTGACAGCTCCCTGTCGATAATAAGAAGAAGGAAGTACCCGGTTCCGGAAATTGTCTGACCGAATCTACTCGCCAATAAAGTTTTGTAACGATTGCTTTGAAGTTGGTTCTAAAATCAGGTAAGTCAACAATGCAATCTTCGTTTGAGGATATATTGATTTTGTCTGAAGAAGATAATAACCCCAGTCGAATAAGCTTATTACCTGTCAATATGCCGCAGGGCGCTTCAGCAAAGACATAGGAGATGAGTAATGTATTAATTAGCATTAAGTACATCCGGTGATACAATGATTTTTTCATGATAGAATGGGTTTGTTTTTTATGACTCAAAGATGAATCCTGCACAAAGCCATTGCAATAGCATGATCATGTCATGTATAGGATCATCTGAAGATCAGAATTTGGGATTGATAAACTCCCATTCTCTGATGTGCGAGTTCATATGTTCTTTGGAAACAATCTGGTCCAGTTTTTTTAATATTTCCGGATGTTGATCAGCTATATTGTTTTTTTCGAATGGGTCTATATCAAGATTATATAATTCCCAGAGAGCGTTTTTATTTTTAATCATATTGGTTTTTACTCCTTTCCATTGATCGAGATGGATAGCGAGTTGACCTCCGTTTTCAGGATACTCAAAATAAGTAAAGTCTCTTTTCTTTTGAGCCGACGGATTATTTAATAAAGTGGGAAGAAATGAGACTCCATCATTCTGCGGTGCATTGAAGTGCAATAATTCATTGAGCGTAGCCATCAGGTCATATTGTACACTTACTAAATCTGAAGTCGTATTGGGTTTTATTTTTCCTTTCCATTTTACGATAAAAGGCACACGAATACCGCCTTCATACACATCCATTTTGAGACCTCGTAATCCTGCGACACTATTGAAATAAGTAGCATCTACACTTTTCACGAATGTAGTACCATTATCAGATGAAAAGATGATAATGGTATTGTTCTCCAAACCTGATTTTTTAACCTTTTCTACGATGACTCCTACCAGTGAATCAAGATAGGAAATCATGGCTGCATAGGCTGATACAGGATACTTGTGCATAGCATAATTGCCGCTGGTATTGTATGGAGTTTCGGGAAACTTTCCCAGATACCGTATCAATGCTTTATCAGGTACTTGTAAGGATACATGTGGAATCGGATAGGCCAGGTGTAGATAAAATGCATTCGATGTATGATCCCCTATCCATCTGAGCGCCTTTTCCGTGATTTTATCCGGTGCATACTCTTTACCTTTATAATACTGGTAATCTTCGTCGGTAGTAGGGTGATCGAGTTTACGATGCACATAGATAGATGGGTTATTCAATGTATCCCAATGATCATTTTCCCAAAGATGAGTCGGATAATAGTTGTGTGCCTGCTTTTGGTCCAGATAGCCATAATAATAATCAAAGC
>CALMKY010000111.1 GCA_937867195.1 uncultured Saprospiraceae bacterium
AAAATTTTTATAAATAGCACGATAGGTTAGTATCGCTATCAGCATACCTATGAGCATGATCCATTTACGGCCAATCTTGTCACTAAGCCATCCCCAGAATACAAAGAAAGGTGTTGCCAGGGCAATCGCATACAGCATGATGTATCTGCTTTGATTGAATTCGAGCTTACACGTGTTTTCCAGAAAGGATTGCGCATAAAATTGACCAGTATACCATACCACTCCCTGCCCCATAACGGCTCCAAACAATGCCAGCAAGACCATTTTGAAATTGGCTTTATTGGAAAAGCTTTCTCTTAATGGATTTTTCGATACAGCTCCTTCTGCTTTTATTTTTACAAAAGCCGGTGACTCTTTCATCCTTAAACGAATGTAAATCGAAATGACAACCAATAAAATAGAAACCAGGAATGGTATCCGCCAACCCCAATCGTTGAATGTATCGATACCCAGGTAGGCCCTGGTAAACACGATTACACCTAAGGATAAAAACAAACCCAAGGTAGCGGTCGTCTGTATCCAGCTGGTATAAAACCCGCGCTTGTCATTAGGGGCATGCTCTGCGACATAGGTTGCAGCACCACCATATTCTCCTCCCAATGCTAAACCCTGAATCAATCTCAATGTCAAAACCGCTAACGGAGCACCATATCCCCACGAACTGAAGGAAGGAACCAGTCCAATCAAAAATGTGGAGAATCCCATCAAGGTCAAAGTAAGTAAGAAGGTATATTTTCTACCCAGTAAATCGCCCAATCGACCAAAAACCAAGGCCCCAAAAGGTCTCACTATGAATCCTGCTGCGAAAATGGCCAACGTATTGATCAAGGCAGATGCACCGGCATCCGGAGGAAAAAGCTTTTTCCCGATCAATACAGCTAATGAACCGAAAATATAGAAATCATACCATTCAATCAGAGTACCGACGGCCGAAGCTGTAATAATTTTGGTAATGCTTTTATTTTCCAATGCAGATTACTTTTAAGGTTGAAGTCAGAAAGATAAGAAAAAGGATAGACCTATAATCGGATTGGAATTCCAAGTTTGGAAAGATATGATTTCAGATCATGTATTTCAATTTCTTTATAGTGAAAAATGCTGGCAGCGAGTCCTGCATCGGCTTTCCCATTTGTAAATACTTCGGCAAAATGTTCTTTATTACCAGCACCACCACTTGCAATCACCGGTATCGACAAAGATTCTGAAATCCTACGGGTCGCATCGATTGCAAAGCCGTTCTTGACTCCATCGTGATTCATGGATGTAAATAATATTTCACCGGCACCGCGTTCCTGTGCTTGCCTAACCCAATCAAACATTTTTATTCCTGTGGCAATCCTGCCTCCTGCAATATAGACTTCCCACGATTCATTTACCAAACGACCATCTACTGCCAATACTACAAACTGTGAACCAAATTCCAATGCCAGTTGATCAATGATCTCAGGGTTTTTAACTGCTGCGGAATTAATGGATATTTTATCAGCACCGGATTCCAATAAGATCTGGGCATCTTCTAAAGATGAGACTCCGCCACCTATCGTAAAAGGTATATTAATATTTTTTGCCACAGAACGGGCTAGTGCACTGAGCGTTTTTCTTTTTTCATGCGTAGCCGTAATATCGAGAAATACAAGTTCGTCAATACCCTGTTCACTATACAGTTTACCTAATTCCACGGGATCTCCGGCATCGCGCAATTCAAGAAAATTGATTCCTTTGACCGTGCGACCATCTTTTATATCAAGGCATGCAATGATTCTTTTTGCTAACATGGCTTAATCATTTTGAATTTCATATAATTCTTTGAGAGATATTTTATTTTCATAGATAGCTTTACCCACGATGGTTCCATAAATACCTGAATCTTTCAGTCGTCGTAAATCATTGATATGATGTACTCCCCCACTTGCTGTAATTTTTAATGTAGTATACTTCTCCTGCAATTCTTTGTATAAATCTTCATTGACACCCGTCAACCTGCCATCTTTACTGATATCGGTACAGGTAAGATACTGTAAGCCCTGTTCCATATATTGATCTATCAAATCAAACAGGTGAATAGTACTCAGATCCTTCCAGGCATGGGTTGCGATCATTTTATATTTGACATCGGATGAAAGAATGATCTTCTCCGCACCATATTTTTTGATCCAATCAAATAATAGCTCGGGATTGACTACAGCCAGGCTACCTATATTTGCCTGATGAGCACCATTTTCAAATACAATGCGAATGTCTTCATTTGATTGAATCCCTCCTCCAAAGTCCACCGTTAAACCGGTTTTATTCACAATAGATTCTAATATTTTATATTGGGTGACCTTTTTATTATGCGCTCCATCCAGGTCGACCAAATGAAGATGGGTCAACCCTGCATCCTGGTATTTTTTAGCCATATCAACCGGATCTGCAGAATATTCTTTTAATTGATCAAAATTTCCTTCCGTGAGACGGACGCATTTACCATGGATAAGATCGATTGCAGGGAAAACTAACATTTAATTTAAATTTGACGTTTTACGATTTTACGATTTGGTGACAATTGAAACAGGATGGTAGAATTAAAGAATTAATGCTTTAGGTTTAGGAATGATTCAAGGATTTTTAATCCTATGGGACCTGATTTCTCTAGATGGAATTGAGTTGCATAAAAATTGTCTTTTTGAATGATCGATGCAAATTTGATCCCGTAATCTGTAATCCCAATGGCATATTCATTTAATTCAGCATAGTAGCTGTGAACAAAATAGACGTATTGATTCTTCAATTCATTTGAGATCCAATGATTCTCTGTAAGATGGATTTGATTCCAGCCCATATGTGGTACTTTCAATCCATTGTGCGGGATAAATCTCTTTACCTGCACAGGTAATATACCCAGGCACGTCGTATCGTTTTCTTCTGAATGAGTGCACAATAATTGTAAACCGAGACAAATACCCAGTACCGGTTGTTGTAACGAAGGAATCAATGTATCCAATCCACGATCTTTTAAAAATTTCATCGTGGTGGATGCTTCTCCTACTCCGGGGAACAGCACTTTATCAGCCGTCGATATTATCTTGTGATCATCTGTCAGGATCGCATCGATTTCAAACTTCTCCAGGGCAAACATGACCGACTGCACGTTGCCTGCATTATAATCGATGACAGCAATGGTTTGCTTCATAATACTCCTTTGGTAGATGGTAAAATATCCGAGTCAGGATTGCGTTTCTTAGCCATTTTGATGCATTTGGCAAATGCTTTGAAGACGGCTTCGATTTTATGGTGCTCATTTTCGCCTCTTACCCGTATGTGTAGATTGCACCGGGATGCATCGCTGAATGATTTGAAGAAATGATAAAACATTTCAGTAGGCATATCTCCTATTTTTTCACGTTTAAATTCCGCTTCCCAGACCAGCCATGCTCTACCGCCAAAGTCCATGAGCACTTCGGCATCGGCATCGTCCATCGGAATATGAAATGCATATCGTTCGATCCCTTTTTTATTTCCAAGGGCCAAGGCAAATGCTTCACCCAAAGCAATACCGGTATCCTCTATGCTGTGGTGTTCGTCAATGTGCAGATCACCACGGCAATCAATATTCAGATCGCTTTCACTGTGGCGGGCGATCTGTTCCAGCATATGGTCGAAGAAGCCAATGCCCGTATGGATATGAGATTCACCACGCCCATCCAGATCGAGATGTATTTTGATTTTAGTTTCTTTGGTAATTCGTTCATGATCGACGGCCCTATTGGTCAATCTCAAAAACTCATATACCCGTTTCCACGTATTTGTCTGCAGTGCAATTCCCGGATCATTGCATTCCAATTCTTCATTAAATAAAATTGCTTTTGCACCCAGGTTAGCGGCAAGTTGTACGTCTGTAATCCGATCTCCGATCACATAACTATTCTCCAGATCATATCCTTCTCCAAAATATTCTTTCAGCATGCCGATGCCCGGCTTACGGGTGTCGAGTCCTTCGTGATCAAAGCTCCTATCAATGTGTACGTTGAGAAAATGAATTCCTTCATTGGCAAAGGCTTTCATCATTTTATTTTGTGCCGGCCAAAAATCATTTTCCGGAAAAGATGCCGTACCCAAGCCATCCTGGTTGGTGACCATGGCTAAGACATAATCCAACTGTTGCATGATTTTTCCTAAGTACGTAAATACTCCAGGAATGAATTCCAATTTTTCCAATGAATCAATTTGAAAATTATCTTTTGGCTCTACAATCAAAGTCCCATCGCGATCAATAAATAATATTCGTTTCATTTATTTAATGTTAGATATGGTATTTAATAAAATCTGATTTTCCTGAGGCGTACCGATCGTTATCCGCAGACAATTTTCTGTACCGTTTTCTTTTGAGCGGTTGCGCACCACGATTCCTTTTGTGACCAATTGTCGATAGGTCGAATCAGCAGCCCTGACTTTTACAAGAATAAAATTAGTATCCGAAGGATAGATCTTAATGACTTCAGGATATTTTGGAAGTTCATTTATTAACCAGGCGCGTTGGGCCAGGATCTCGTTGACTTGTGCTTTCATTTTGTTTTCATCTTTCAATGCATTGACGACAAATTGCTGAGTCAAAATATTGATATTGTAGGGAGCTTTTACTTTATTATAATAACCAATGATTTCTTCATTTGCAAAGGCCATACCCAACCTCACCCCGGCCAATCCCCATGCTTTGGATAATGTTTGCAGGATGATTAATTGGGGATATTTTGAAATGAATTCGATCATGGATTCACCCGCCACAAAATCAATATAGGCTTCATCCACTACAACGATTCCGTTAAATGTATCCAAAATGCGCACGATATCCTTTTTATGGATCAGGTTACCGGTTGGATTATTCGGGCTACAAATAAAAATAATTTTTGTATTGGATTTGATGGATGAAAAAATTTTATCCAAGTCCAACTGAAAAGACAAATTCAATGGCACGCGTTGAATACCGATGTTGGCAATATCGGCGGATACCTGGTACATGCCATAGGTCGGTGGTAACGTCATAATTTCATCTTTACCGGGTTCGCAAAATATGCGAATCGCCAAATCGATGGATTCATCGCTGCCATTGCCGGCAAAAATCTGACGCGCATCGATGCCTTTGATTTGGCTCAATCGATGCTTAATTTCCAATTGCATGGGATCAGGGTAACGGTTGACATTGGATTCGTAAGGATTTTCATTTGCATCGAGAAAGATCTCACCATGACCACTGAACTCATGCCGGGCAGAAGCATACGGTTTTAGGTTTAGAATGTTTGGACGTATAAGTGATTTTAGATCGATCATATTGAATTCAATTTATTTAATCGAATGGTTACAGCCAGTTTATGTGCCTCGAGTTGCTCAGCTTCAGCCATTGTCTCTACATATCCACCGATATTCTGCAATCCTTCTTTTGATAATTTTTGATACGTAATTTTTTTCATGAAGGAATCCAGGTTTACACCGCTGTATGATTTTGCAAAAGCGCTGGTAGGCAGGGTATGATTGGTTCCCGAAGCATAATCACCTACCGATTCAGGAGAAAAAGATCCAATAAAAATCGAACCTGCATTTTGAATCGTTTCGGCCAGTCGATCTGCGTCGACACAATGAATGATCAAATGTTCGGGTGCATACTGATTAATGAAATCAATTTGGTCTGGTTCACTGGCCAGTACGATTCCACCGCTGTGAGATAAGGATTTTACAGCATATTCCATTCGAGGCAATCTTTTTAGCAGATTTTCCATTGAAGCATTTACTTTTTCCAACAGTGATTTATCATTGGCAACTAAAATCACCTGGCTATCTGCGCCATGCTCGGCCTGGGAAAGCAGATCGATTGCGATAAAATCAGGATCCGCCCATTGATCAGCCCATACCAGGACTTCAGAAGGACCAGCAGGCATGTCGATGGCTGTTCCGTGTTGCTGTACTTTCATTTTCGCCAGCGTTACAAAACTATTGCCGGGTCCAAAAATTTTAGATACTTGCGGGACGGATTCGGTGCCAAATGCCATGGCGGCGATCGCCTGGGCCCCACCGATTTTGTAAACCTGCTTCGTATCACACATCATGGCCGCGCATAATATAGCAGGATGGATAGAACCATCTTTTTGAGGCGGTGTGCAAATTACGATCTCTTTACAACCTGCCATTTTAGCTGGAGCCGCCAACATTAAGACGGTTGAAAATAAAGGCGCAGTGCCACCGGGAATATAAATACCTATTCTTTCAATTGGCTTTGCTTTTTGCCAACATTCGACTCCGGGCATCGTTTCTACTTTTATTTCTGCAGGAATTTGAGCAGAATGAAAGGCTTCGATATTTGCCTTTGCGATATGCATTGCTTTTTTGAGTCGTGTATCAATATATCCCCATGCAGACTCAAACTCATCCTGGGATACCCGAAGATTTTCCAGCACGACTTGATCAAAGTTCAGAGCATACTCGCGCAATGCCTGGTCACCCGCAGATTGTACATGACTCAAAATAGTTTGTACAAGTTCTGATTGAGACCTGTTGTCACCGGATGGCCTCTTGCAGATTTCCAACCATTGATCTTTGGATGGTTCTATAAAAATATTCATGATACCATTTTTTCGATTGGGATGACTAATATTCCTTCCGCCCCGGCATCTTTAAGAGCTCCGATGATTTCCCAAAATCGTTGTTCAGGAATGACTGAATGAATGGAACTCCAACCTGATTGCGCAAGAGGTAATACTGTCGGACTCTTTAATCCCGGAAGGATGCTTATTATTTTGTCTAATGAATCATTGGGAGCATTGAGCAAAATGTATTTGTTTTTCCGGGCTTCGAGCGTTGCTTTGATCCTGAATAAAAGCTGATCTACCAGCTTCTGTTTTTCTGAATTCAGATTTGGATGAGCATACAGACAGGCTTGTGATTGTAATAATATTTCTTTTTCGACCAGTTTGTTTTGGAATAGTGTATTTCCAGAACTTACTAAATCGCAGATCCCATCAGCCAATCCTATATTGGGAGCAATTTCCACACTACCTGATATCACGTGGAGTTCGGCATTGATTTTCTTTTGGTGCAAAAAATCCTTTAAAGTATTGGGATAAGAAGTAGCGATTCTTTTACCCTCAAAGAAAGTGGCGTCCAGGTATTCTGTGCCTTGAGGGACCGCTAGAGAAAGCCTGCATTTAGAGAAACCAAGCTCCATGAGTTTATTGATATGACCACCTTTTTCTTTGACGGTATTTTCTCCAAGAATCGCAATGTCAGCCACTCCATCGGCCAGATATTCCGGAATATCTCCGTTGCGTAAATACAGTACATCCAATGGGAATCCGGATGCGCTGGTTTTCAATTGATCGGTACCGGACTCGATTTTTAGTCCGCAATCTTTCAGCAAGGACATACAGTCTTCGTGCATTCGTCCTGATTTCTGTACTGCAATATTTAATCTTTCCATAATGATCGCTTCAAATTAAAAATAAAAAAGGCTCACCGGGATTCGGCAAGCCTTTGTATTATTTTTGTAATTCACTCAAGACATGACCTCACCCCTTTGCAAGCAGCAAATGATGATGGTGATGATGTATTGAATGAATTACCATGTTGCAAATATAGGAAATTCTGATCAACTTTTGAATTATAATGATCCGAATTAAGGCAATGGGGCTGTAACCAGCAATTACATTTTATCCAAAATGGCAGGTAAGATTAGATGGTATCCGAATTGAATCATTACGACTGTCTCGGTTGATCACAAATACTTGGCGAAAAACTCCAATGTTCTGGACCATGCTAATTTCGCAGCAGCTTCGTTATATCTCGTAGGTGCCGTATCATTATGAAAAGCATGTTGAGCTCCTTCGTAGACATATACTTCATATCGGATATTATTTGCTTTGAGAGCTGCTTCGTACGCCGGTATACCTGCATTCACTCCTTCGTCTAATCCACCATAATGGAGTTGCAAGGCAGCTTTGATTTTAGGTACATTTTCGGTCGCTGGCTGACGACCGTAAAACGCAACGGCAGCTTTTAATTCGGGCACATGAACAGCTAAACTATTTACCATGGCACCACCCCAACAAAAACCAACACATCCTACACTTCCGTTACTGTCAGACCTTGATTTTGCAATATCGATCGACTTGATAAAATTAGCCAGGTTATCTTCATTCTTTAAGTCTCTAAAAGCATTCCGCGCCTCGTCTTCGTTTGCGAATGATCTACCCAATGGAGCCAATGCGTTGGGGGCTATCGCCAGATAACCTGCATTGGCTACCCGACGTGCCACATCTTCGATATGAGCATTGAGTCCACGATTTTCATGAATGACCAGGACTGTTTTGTATTTTTTTAAATCTTTGGGCCTGGCGATGTATGCTTTCATTTCACCTTGCACACCAGGGTATGTAATGTATTCAATAAATAAATCTTCAGCGGGAGTGATATTGGCATGAGAATAATTGACTTCAATTTGTGGTATGATGGCTAATGCAGCCGTCATACTTCCGGTAAGTTTGGCCAGCCGGGATATAAACTCGGCACGCGTGAGGGGTTTATGAGTATATTCGTCGTAGAGATTGATGATTTTTTGATCCATTTTGAATGTATTAGATTTAATTTATTGAGGTTACTAATTTACTATGAAACCATCGAACATTATTATTTTAATCTTTGTTGCTCATTCACTAAAAATTTATTCCCAATCGTTACACCCTTTTAAATCTATTCTGCATAGCATTGATGTTTATAATACTGCTTGCGAGTCTATCTTTCCGAACCGCGACGACTTTAATAAAATAATGATCGAGGATCGTGCAACTGACACTCAAATACAGCGATTCGAATCTTCTCACCAGGTTCAATTCCCAAGTGAGTTAAAACTCTTCTATTCTCAGCTTGGAAGTATGAAAAATAAAATCAACCAAGACTCTTATTGCTTTGAGATTTTTTCATTGGATGAATTAGAAAAGGGATTTGAAGTAAAACCTGTACAACTTGCTTTAAAATCAATGGGGCTATTGGATATGATTTTATACAGTTGGGGCAATAACCGGGAAGAATTATTGGGTCAACAAGTACTGGACTCAGATCAGAAAAATACGTTAAATCATCAGTATACCTGCATCGGTTGGTATCGGGATGATACGGTACTTGAGAGCGCCTATTATATTTTCTTTGATCTTCAGGATGGGAAATTCGGCACTTTATTATTTGACCAGGATGATATTGAATCATTTAAGAACGATGCGATTTCAATAATCCATCATAAAGCGGCTTTCACTTCCCTTGAAAACATTTTGACGGCTGCCGTCAGGCAAACGATGAATACCATGATTGAATGGAATAAATAAATGCTGTATGGAGTCTATCAGTGTATTTGAAATGATCAAACCCGGCATCGGACCTTCGAGTTCGCATACCATGGGACCTTGGAAAGCCGCTCAATTATTTATTGAATTATTAAAAGATCAGCAAGTCCTCTATTCCGTCAAAGGACTTCGAGTGTTTTTATACGGTGCCCTTGCAAAGACCGGGAAGGGACACGGTACCGATGTGGCTATCCTCATGGGTCTCTGTGGTAAAGACTATAAATCCATAGATCGGGACTCTATCTTTGAAAAGTATCATTCCATACAAATCCTCAAACAAATTGAACTCGACGGAACGCATGCATTGAGTTTTGATCCGGACAATGATTTGATTTTTAATTATACTAAAAGTCTCGATTTTCATCCGAATGGTATGATTTTTCAGGCCATGACCGATACTGAACAAATTATACAACAAGAATATTATTCGATCGGCGGAGGCTTTATACAGGAAGGAAACAGGAATGCTACGGTATCGATCATGCATACATGTCCTTATCCCTGTCACCATGCATATCAGGTAATAGAATATTGCAAAAAATTAAATCTAACCAGGTTTTCAGATCTTGTTTATTTAAACGAGCGGGCCTGGCGATCCGACGATGAAACCAATACCATGGCCCTGGCAATATGGCAAATCGCCAAACAGGCGATGTTTGCAGGAGCTTATTCAGAAGGTATACTACCCGGAGGTCTCAATGTTAAGCGAAGAGCGTATGCTCTCAACCAAAAACTATTAAATATCAAAGGTGAATTAAAAAACATTGATGAATGGATCGAGGCCATCAAAAAAAGTCCAAAAGATTTTACCACCGTGAATAAATGGGTTTCTTGTTTTGCACTTGCTGTCAATGAAGAAAATGCATCCTTTGGCAAGATCGTTACATCACCTACTAACGGGGCCTGCGGTGTTTTACCTGCAGTACTGATGTATGCACATTGTTTTACAAATGCAAATACCACGGAGGATATCATTCGGTTTATTCTGGTTGCAGGTGAGGTCGGCACTTTATTTAAAAAAAATGCAACCATTTCTGCAGCTATGGGAGGTTGCCAGGCAGAAATCGGAGTTTCCAGTGCCATGTCGGCGGCAGGCTTGACAGAAGTTCTGGGAGGCAGTCCATCTCAGGTATTGATGGCGGCAGAGATAGCTATGGAACATCATCTGGGTCTTACTTGCGATCCCATCGATGGATTGGTGCAGATACCCTGTATCGAAAGAAACACTATGGGTGCTATCAAAGCCATAACAGCTGCAAATATTGCATTGGAAAGTGATCCTGCTGAAGCAAAGGTATCCCTGGATTCCGTGATATCGACTCTTTGGAGAACGTCTCTTGATATGAATGAGAAGTATAAGGAGACTTCTGAAGGCGGACTGGCGATTACAGTGGGATTGGCAGATTGTTAGAATGACAAATCGAAGTTAATTTAATGCACCATTCCTACTCCAATGGATTGCAGGATACGTCTATCGTGTACTATACCTACAGATTTCTTTTATTCAATTCTTCCACTGCATGATTTACCGCTCTTGCTGTCAATGCCATGTATAATATCGAAGGACTTTGATTGCCCGTACTGGTCATACAGGCTCCGTCCGTAACGAATACATTTTTACATAAATGGAGTTGATTCCATTTATTGAGCATAGAATCTTTGATATTATTTCCCATACGACATCCACCCATTTCATGTATATCCAAACCCGGAGTCATGAGGTTATTCCTTGTCTTGATATTTTTAAATCCTGCTGCATCAAACATCGCGACACTCTCCGTCAGATAATCTTTAATCATTTTTTCATCGTTCTCATCATAGTCGACCGAGGTGATGAGTTGGGGGATTCCCCATGGATCTTTTTCATTTTCTGACAACCGGACATGATTATTGTATTTAGGTATGGTCTCACCTTGCATATACATATAAGCTGACCATTTTCCGGGTTGAGATAGATTGGATTTAAGATCTTCACCAATACCTTCTGTAGAAATATGTTGATGGCGATGAGCTCCAGAATAGATAGTATACCCCCCGACGAAATCCATCGTGTGTTTACCAAGATTTCTGAAATTGGCAATAATGGGTTCAGTAGGATTGCGACCATAATAATATTGATCATCAAAACCATCGATTTCATTGACATAAGTGGCAGACCGGTAATTGTGATGGCAGATGTATCTTCCCAATAATCCGTTTTCATTCCCCAATCCATTTGGAAAAGAGGATGATGTAGAATTCAATAAAATAAGAACTGAATTCAAAGCGGACGCATTGACAAAAATTATTTTTGATTTATAAATGATTTCTTCTTTTGTATTGGCATCTATTATCTTGACACCCGACGCTTTATTGGATTGTGGATCGAATATTATCGAATGAACTACTGAATGTGGTCTGATCGTCAGATTTCCTGTTTTCTGGGCCCAGGGTAACGTCGAAGAATTGGAACTAAAATATCCACCGAAAGGACAGCCACGCATACACAGATCTCTTGCCTGGCATTTACCCCGACCCTGATCTAAATGAATTTGTTGCGGTTTGGTGATATGTGCCCAACGAGCATCCACCATGTATCGATCCGGAAATTTTTTACGGATGCTTTCCCGCACGTGACTCTCTACGCAATTCAATCCAAAGGGAGGAAGGAATTCACCATCGGGCATCGCTTCGATACCATCCCGATTACCGCATACACCAATAAATTTTTCCACATGACTATACCAGGGGGCAATATCATCATAGGAAATCGGCCATTTCATTCCGTAACCATGTCGTTCTGGTGCTGTGAATTCATGATGCGACCATCGTTGGGTTGCCCTACCCCATATCAATGATTTACCCCCTACCTGATATCCCCGGATCCAGTCAAATGGCTTCTCCTGAATATAGGGATGATCGGCATCCTGAATAAAAAAGTGCTTGGTACTGTCATCGAAACCAGCAGCTTTGCTGATCAATGGATTTTTATCAAGATAGGATTTATCGATGTGCCGTCGGTTTTTAAAATCCCAGGGATTCATTGTGGCGGTCGGATAATCTTTGATATGTTTTACATCCCGACCTCGCTCCAGAACCAACGTTTTTAAACCTTTATCACAAAGTTCTTTAGCAGCCCAGCCGCCTGAGATTCCGGAGCCGATGACTATGGCATCAAATGAATTGTTGTCAATCATTAAATTACAATTTTACGATTGACGAGTTACGAAATTATTGGGAGAATTGAAAATTAGTCTTTCTCAATAACCCTCGTGTAATCAATCCCATATTTCTCGATCTCTTCAATAAACGGATTGTCATCGACGGTTTCATTTTCTGCGATAGGATATATCTGCACACCACTAAAATATTTCATGATCGGTCCAATCTTAGGGTAATCTTTAGCTTTAGATCCTTCAAAGCCTTTAGCCCAAATAGCAATGTCGATATCAGAATAAGCATGAGGCTTCCCCTTGGCATATGATCCAAAAAGGACTACTCTTGATGGGAAAACTTCTACCTCAGGTAAGCGTTTGACTAGATTGGTGATCAGTTGATTCATATTCTCGATAGTAACCATGTCCTTAGTTCTTTTATTTTAATCAAATGATTATCTATGTATGCTTTCGTTGCTAATTTACGTAAGGTGTTTTTATAATCCGGATATCTTGTTTCCAAATTCCAAGAAGTCGCTACTAAATAAAAGTCTCTCCACTCTTCTTCTTTCCCAAGCATAGTATCGCTATGAATCTTATCCAAGTCGTGAGTCAATGGAGGAGTATTCTCAAAATTATCCCTTACCCAATTAGCCTTTAATAATTTTTCGACGGTAAGGTTCAAGAAAAATAATGCTTCTGGATATTTTTTATTATCAATTAAAAAGAGGGCCATATCCCAGTTTTCCTGAGCACTATTTTTCCAATAGTTTATATGATCCTCCTTTTTCATCATAATCGAAACAATTTACTTCACACCCAAATCTTTTCGGATCTTATTCAAAGCACTACCCGACTTCACCCACTCGATTTGCTGCTCATTATAATTTTGATCCACGGCAAATTGATCTGTAGTACCATCCGCATGATGCAATACGACGGTCAAGGCTTTACCCGGAGTAAACGTATCAAAGCCAAGGATATCCACTTGATCGTCTTGCCTGATCAGATCATAATCGGCAGGATTTGAAAATGTGAGCGCTAACATACCTTGCTTTTTGAGATTGGTCTGGTGAATACGGGCAAATGACTTTACAATCACTGCTTTGACCCCCAGGAATCGTGGCTCCATCGCAGCATGTTCGCGAGAAGATCCTTCACCATAATTAAACTCACCAAATACGACTGTGCCTATTCCATTTTTTTGATATGCTTTAGCTGAGGCTGGCACTTCCATATATTCGTTTGTCTCGTAATTCAGTACTTTATTGCTTTCACCATTAAATGCATTGATAGCACCAATGAGACAGTTATTGGATATGTTTTCAAGATGACCACGGTATTTTAACCATGGTCCAGCCATTGAGATATGATCCGTAGTACATTTACCTTTTGCTTTGATCAGGACTCTCATACCATGAACTTGTTGATTGGTAATCGGTACGAACGGAGTCAATAATTGCAATCGATCGCTGCCTTCTTTTACAGTAACCTGTACCGAAGCACCATCCTTCGCAGGTGCCTGATATCCTGCATCTTTCACATCAAACCCTTTAGATGGCAATTCCTCACCAGTGGGTGGATCGAGTCTGACCGACTGGCCATCTTCATTGATCAATGCATCAGTCAATGGATTGAACGTAAGATCGCCCGCGATAGATAATGCAGTGACGATCTCAGGAGAAGCAACGAAAGCATGCGTATTGGCATTGCCATCATTGCGTTTAGAGAAGTTACGATTAAAGGAAGTAATGATGGAGTTCTTACGACTCGGATCATCTGTATGGCGAGCCCACTGACCGATACAGGGTCCGCAGGCATTGGCCAATACCACGCCCCCAATGTCTTCAAATGTTTGCAAGATACCATCTCGTTCTACAGTATATCTGATTTGTTCAGATCCAGGAGTGATAGTAAACTCGGATTTAGCTTTTAATTTTTTATTCTTTGCCTGTCGAGCGATCGATGCGGCACGATCGAGGTCTTCATAAGATGAATTCGTACAAGATCCTATCAAACCAACTTCCAGTTTTGCAGGATAACCTTTTTCTTTTACTGCTTTTGCAAATTCAGATATAGGCCAGGCTAAGTCTGGAGTATAAGGTCCATTGACATGTGGCTCGAGTTTATTGAGATCGATCTCTACCACCCGATCAAAATATTTTTCTGGATTAGCATAACAATCAGCATCGCCCGTAAGATGCTCAGCAATGCCATCGGCTAAATCGGCAATTTCTGCCCGACCTGTGGCTCTCAAATATTTACTCATAGAGGCATCGTATCCAAAAGTAGAAGTGGTCGCTCCTATTTCAGCACCCATATTGCATACGGTGCCTTTACCGGTACAGGACATGGATTGTGCTCCTTCTCCAAAATATTCTACAATAGCATCCGTACCACCTTCAACCGTCAGGATGCCCGCTACTTTTAGGATTACATCTTTTGATGATGTCCAACCATTGAGTTTTCCTGTAAGTTTGACACCGATCAGCTTAGGCATTTTGAGTTCCCACGGCATACCACTCATTACATCATTGGCATCAGCACCACCCACACCGATCGCGATCATTCCAAGACCACCTGCATTCGGGGTATGTGAATCAGTCCCGATCATCATGGCACCGGGAAATGCATAATTCTCCAATACAATCTGATGAATGATACCTGCACCTGGTTTCCAAAATCCAATACCATATTTATCAGAGACTGAACTGAGGAAAGAATATACTTCAGAATTTTTATCCAAAGCAGTTTTAAGATCCGTATCTGCTCCGGATTTAGCCTGTATCAGGTGATCACAATGGACAGTCGACGGTACAGCAGTTTTTTCTCTACCACAAAGCATAAACTGCAATAAAGCCATCTGGGCAGTTGCATCTTGCATGGCTACCCGATCGGGCGCAAAGAATACATAATCTTCACCTCTTTTATATTCCTGCAGCGGACTGTCTTCGTGCAAATGAGCATACAGTATTTTTTCTGCAAGGGTCAACGGTCTACCCAAGGTCTTGCGAATCGTTTCTATTTTCTTGCCATAAGCAGCATAAACTGCTTTGATCATGTCTAAATCAAATGGTTGTGACATCAGTTATTGTGATTTTATTTTTAGCGCCGTAAAGTTACAAATTTAGGAGAATAATTATGAGCCTATATTACCAGGAATCAGGCCTTTTTTATCCGGATATTTTGCAACTTATAACAACATGCTTTATTTAAAATCATACATAAATCCTGTATAGAAACGACCCTTGAAAAAATCCGATACCGTTGTTTTGCGTTCGGCAACCAACCAATTCCTATCCTGGATATATCCCATCCTGAAATGCTGTAATTTTAAAGACAAATAATAGTCGCTGTGTTTTACCGCATATCCGGCGGATAGGATTGCATTATTGAAAGGAACATAACTAACCCCTACCGTACAATCATACAAATTATTTTGAGCAAATAATCCATCCACTCCGAAATTGAATCGTCTCAATTTATACGTAACTCCAAAACCAATTGAACGTTGATTTAATTTAAAACTTTTATTCGGATCGTCCTGGTTTATGAAATTACCATTTAAAGTACTGCCTGCCAGATTCATTAAATTTATCCCTAAAGTAAGAGATGGGTTGATTTTATAAGTGGAGGAGACATTAAAGTCAAGAACGCCTATGTTAATAGGTTTGAAAAAAAAATCTATTTTGGGATCATTACCGGACGCGCCGACAAATAGGCTGTCAGGATAATTATAATGTTGAATAGTGTATTGTATACTCATGCCAATACTGATTTTTTTATTCAGTTTATAACTTCCGGCGATATTGAAACGATACTCTAAATTTTTAATTTTTACTGAATCGTATTTTCCAGGCTCAATCGGTTCGCGGACTCCAAATTCATTTCGAAAAAATACAATCCTAGATTCAATTTGTTGAGTACCCATCATGCCTGCTCCAATTGTAAGTCTATTATTAAGTCGATAATCCCCGTTTAACTTAAGATTGTTTTTAAA
>CALMKY010000112.1 GCA_937867195.1 uncultured Saprospiraceae bacterium
GATTATCAAGACATCATTCGAGATATTCAATCAGAAAATATTCAGGGAAAGTTTTTTCCGGTAGTACTCAATCTGTGTGATGGTGATGAAATCAACGGTTGTCCCGGTGTATCCGTTGTAAAAGTATTGGAGCTCAGTGGGCTTGTCTATACAGGTGCTGATAGTTATTTTTATGATATAACGACTTCTAAAGTCAGTATGAAAAAAGCATTTGATGCTCATAAAGTATCCAATGCTCCCTGGAAAGAAATCAAAGAATCCAACCCTAGCCCGGCCGGTATCTTCAAAAGATTGGGTAATCCATTGATTGTAAAGCCGGCAGTATCCGGTGGTTCATTAGGGGTTGGGATTAAGAATGTCGTATCGACTCCTTCTGAAATGAAAGAAGAGGTTAAAAAATTATTCAATGGATACCGAGGTTGGGAGTTTGGTACAGGGGGAGTGATTGCAGAACAATTTATTACAGGTCCTGAATTTACCACGTTGGTTGTGGGATCAAACGATGCTCCAGATCAAATGATCTATTATACTCCGGTAGAAAGAGTGTTTCATGCATCCCTGCCTGAAAAGGAAAAATTCTTATCCTACGAAAGATTGTGGGAGATCTATGAACATGAAGAGTGCATGCCATTGCAAGGCAATTTTTATGAGTATAAAGTGCCGGCAGAAGACTTACATGCTGAAATCGAGCGCATTACCCGTGCATCGTACATTGCAGTAAAAGGTACAGGCTATGGTCGTGTAGACATCCGCATGGATCAACACACCGGTAAGATGTATGTTTTGGAAGTAAATGCTCAATGTGGTCTCAGTGAAGATGAAAACTTTACATCCATCGGGGCAATCCTCCGGTATTCCAATAAATCATTTGACCAACTTATATTGGAAATACTAACCGATGCCATGGAGAAAACTACGAAGAAAGAATGGGTGTTGGCTGATCGAGAAGTTCAATATAATTCTATATAAATTTTATTCTTAATTTCATAAATCCTTACAGATTAATTACCCGGATCAGTAGGGATTTATATTTATGCAATTTTATATTTATCCAATCTACAATTCAGCACTTCTGCATTTATGAAAGTTTGTGTACTTCAGCCAGATTATTCCACTTCATCCGTCGATTATAAAAATTATGATCCGCCCAGGGATCTTGCAAGATGGTTGCCGGGTGACCAGGTAGATCATGTGTTTCTTAATAAACTTTCGACCTATAAACAATTGATCGAATTGCAGGATAAAGGATATGATATTTTTGTAAACCTGTGTGAAGGCTATCTTGATTGGGACATACCCTCTATCGATGTAATTTATTCACTTGAGATGCTCAAACTGCCATTCACCGGCCCTACTAGCAGATTGTATGATCCGCCGAAAGAACTCATGAAATACGTGGCCTATACTGAGAATGTATTGACTCCCAAATATTCCTTAGTGAATACCATGAATGATATCGATCGTATTCACAGCAGGTTGTCTTATCCTTTATTTGTAAAGCCGGCCAAAGCCGGGGATAGTCTCGGAGTCGATGATCACTCTTTGGTGAATAACTTCGAAGAATTAAAAGCTAAGGCGAATACCCTATTGCCTGAGTTTACTTCTTTATTGGTTGAGGAATACATCGCCGGAAGAGAGTTTACGGTGTTGGTAGCTGCCGATCCATCGAACGAAAAGCAATGCCGGACATTTAAACCGGTGGAATACATATTCCCGAAAGGATTTCAATATAAAACGTATGCACTCAAGACATCAGAATTGCATACAGATGCCAATATACCCTGTAACGATCCTGAGATAGAAACAAGGCTGCGAAGTGCAGCTCAACGAATCTTCAGAGGTTTCGGAGGTGTCGGATATGCCCGAATGGATTTTAGAGTCAATGATGCACGGGAAATTTATTTCCTCGAAATAAACTTTACCTGCTCCGTTTTTTATAGTGACGGTTATGAAGGAAGTGCAGACTACATACTTAAATTTGATGGTGTAGGCCAGGCTGGATTTTTAAAACACATCATCGCAGAAGGTATCCATCGTCACAAAAGTCAATTCAAGAAATATACGATGAAAGGGGATAGCATCGATGGATTCGGAATCTATGCCAACCAGCCAATCAAAAGAGGAGAAATCATTTTTAATAATGAAGCGCGCAGTCATCGCATCGTCACCAAAAGGTATGTAGATCAACATTGGACCATGGAAGAAAAGGATCTGTTCGCCCGGTACGCGGTTCCCCTCAGCAAAAACATCTATATTTTATGGGATGATGACCCGACCGTATGGGCTCCCCAAAACCATTCCTGTGATCCCAATACTGCCTATGACGGCCTCAATGTAATAGCCACTCGCGACATTAATACCGACCAGGAGCTGACGCTTGATTATGCCACTTTCCTGGATGAAACCATGGAACCATTTGACTGCCAGTGCGGATCTATGAATTGCAGAGGCAGGGTAACCGGTACAGTAGGTAATACATTGGAATTAAGAGAGTCTAATAGAAAATGATTTCCATCATACCTTATTCTCCGCAATTTCATTCTTCTTATAAATCACTCAATCTACAGTGGTTGATGAGTTATAATTTGTTAGAGCCTTTTGATGAAATGCAATTGGATGATCCAGAAAAAAACATATTGGATCCGGGTGGTTTTATATTCCTGGCACAGGCAGATGATCTGATCGTAGGCACCTCGGCTTTAGTCAAAATGGAGAACGATACCTATGAATTGGCTAAAATGACGGTATCACCTGCCTATCGCGGCAGGGGTATCAGTAAATTATTAATCGAAAAATGCATCCAGCAAGCTAGGGAGTTAAATGCCAAAACCATTCTGCTCTATTCTAACAGTGCTTTAAAATCGGCGCTTTCGTTATATGAAAAGTATGGTTTTAAATACATTCCATCGGATGATTTACATTACACCACAGCAGACATTAAAATGATTCTTGGCATTTAATAAAGCTAAAGACTTGTTTTAAAAATTTTAGATACCCATTGCTTTAGTATGCATAGGTATTGAACGATGGTGTTTTCATTTCAACTGTTTTAAATATAATCGCCTGGAACACCACCCGGATGATCTGATTTAAGCAATACTTAAAGTTTTATTCTCTCAACCATACCGGGATATTGCTGTCTCGACTATACATTTTGCCCATTGATCGAAGGCAAATAGGCTTGGCTCCTGTCAGAAATTAATTTTAAAGCTCAATCCTTCATATGCGTTCGAAAACAATATATTCTATTTTATTTAGTTTGATCATAGCTGTGATCGCCACCAGCACTTATTTATTGTTCTGCCTTTTTCATAAACACGACACCAAGTCAAGTCTTGAATCTGCTCTGGTCGGGATGATTTTGAGTATAGGGGTCCTTTTATTTTTAATATTCAGATATGACAGGATAGAAGAATCCTCTTCGATGACGGACTCTGATGCAAATCATGAAGATGAGCAGAACCATTGAAGGCAGATGCAAATTCTTATCGGTCATCAACTTACTTATGACTAAACTTTAAATTTGAGATAAATTAATCTGTTGAGCTTTCACTAGTCAATTCAACTTTCAAAATTTGTTTACCTTGACCATGTGTTTTGGAGGTTCAATTTAGTATTCATTATTGTACTTTGTGGGATGGATCTGCCGGCCCAGACATTGTGTACTGGTAATCTTGGTGACAATATTTTTACTGACGGGGATTTTGGATCCGGTACCGATAAAATATTGCAGAAGGATCCCAAGATTGCTCCCGGATATACCTATACTACCTTTGTGCCTCCACCGGATGGCTCCTATACCATTGCCAGTACATCTGATTGGATCACGGCGTATCCTACCTGGATCAGGATCAAAGATCACAGCTCCGACCCTAACGGGTATATGATGATCATCAATGCCAGCCTTTCACCGGGATTATTTTATGAGCAAACAGTAAATGACCTGTGTGATAATACCTTGTATGAATTTTCAGCTGATATCATCAATATGGTCAGTATACCAACTTTAAATCATATCCTGCCGAATGTCTCTTTTTTATTAGATGATAAAGTAGTATTCAATACCGGAGGAATACCCCAGTCAGAGCATTGGAATAATGTAGGATTTACATTTGTCACACAACCCGGGCAGACTTCTGTCAAGCTTTCCCTTCGGAACAATGCTCCGGGTGGTAACGGCAACGATCTCGCCATCGACAATATTTCGTTCAGGGCCTGCGGACCCAAGGCATTGATCCTGCCCAATACGGTAGCCAATATTTGCGAAGATGGCAATGCCCTCGATCTGCACGCAACCATCGATGGTAAGCAATTTCCCAATCCTGCATTGCAATGGCAAATGAGTAAAACCGGTACCGGAGATTGGGTAGACCTGGGAAAGGACACGATTCAAAAACATACCATACTGAAAAGTGGTATTTACTATTACCGGTATCTGCTGGCTGTCAGCGAAACCAATCTAAAAAATGCAAAATGCAGATTGGTGTCCAATATCAAAATCATCCACGTGCAAGCCAAGTTTTACACTATAGAGGATACCATTTGCCAGGGAGTAGAATATACCTTTGGGAAAAGAAAGTTTACTCAAACCGGTACTTATGTCGACTCATTGCATTCACGATTTGGATGCGATAGTATTGTAACCTTGAAATTGGTGGTCCAGCCTGACTTGAAGATTACTTCTCAAAATACAGTTGTACATCCTACCTGTGTAGGTTATCACGACGCTTCGATATTCGTAAAAAGCATTACCCAGGGATATGCCCCGTATACGGTAACACTCAATTCCAAAATCACCAATAATAATTCTTTCACTCAGTTGACCAGGGGAAGCTATTCTTTGAAAATAGTCGATCATTATGGGTGTACATCCAGTCAAACCATTTTAATTAACGATCCACCTCTGTATAAAGTAAAAATTGACAGTTTGCCTACCATTAAGCTAGGGGAGCAAATCACATTGCATTCTTCTTCATCACAAGCGATTAATTCAAGCCAATATTACTTTGAGAATAATACGATCTGCAATCAGCAGTGTGAGGGTAAATCCTACCTGCCGTTTCATACGGGCAGATTAACGGTACTGGCTAAAAACGACCAGGGTTGCTCGGCAAGAGATTCAATCCTCCTTACAGTCAACGATGAAATCGCCATATACATACCCAATATCTTTACTCCTAACGGGGACGGTAAAAATGACTTGTTCAGACCTTTTACCACGGATCTCGTAGTAAGAGAAATTGCATCTTTCAGAGTATTTAACCGGTATGGAGGCGTCGTCTACGAAGCTTTGCATATCTCACCTCAGGATGCAACTTCCGGGTGGGATGGAACCGTGGATGCTAAACAGGCCAATAGCGGCGTATATGTATATCAGGTCGAATTGGTGTTGATTAATGATCGCGTGGTCAAGAAAAAGGGAGATATAGTTTTAATTCGATAAACCAACTTTGTTCATTGCATGAGTATCAGTAAAACCGCCAGAATACTTTTGATCAGTGCCAATATCTGGTACTTTGGAGAGGGGATGATGGGCCCTTTGTTTGCAGTGTTTGCAGAGAAAATCGGTGGGAATATATTAGACATTACCTGGGCCTGGTCTACTTACCTGGTGATTACCGGCTTGATTTATATTATTGTAGGCAAAGTAATCAACAATAAAAGATATCAACCTGAAGTAATGGTCGCCGGTTATTTATTAAATGCCGCGATTACATTTTGTTATCTATTCGTGAAGACACCCATTCATCTATTTGTGGTGCAGGTAGGGTTGGGGATCGCGGAAGCCATCGGTACTCCGGCCTGGGATGCATTGTATACCAAGACCCTGTCCGATGGTGTGGATTCATATGCTTGGGGCTTATCTACGGGACAATCCCAAATAGTTACAGGATTGGCGTTTGGATTAGGTGGTTTAATCACTCATTTTATTTCATTTGAAGTTTTATTTATCACCATGGGCGTCATACAGATTATTGCAGCTGTCATGATACTTGCATTTTACAGAGAAAAAGGTCCGTAATGGTTGACTATACAAATCCTTTTTGCAGTAATACCCTAATTTTGCGATTTCATGTCAGACATCATCAAGTTATTACCCGATAGTATTGCCAATCAAATCGCTGCCGGCGAAGTAATCCAACGACCTGCTTCCGTGGTGAAAGAGTTATTGGAAAATGCAATCGATGCGGGAGCAACCAGGATCGATGTAGTGATAAAGGATGCTGGCAAATCAATGATTCAGGTAATTGATAATGGGTCTGGTATGTCTGCAACCGATGCACGTATGTCCTTTGAGAGACATGCCACCTCCAAGATCAAGCAATCAGAAGACTTGCAAAGCATACGAACCATGGGGTTTCGTGGTGAAGCACTGGCATCGATGGCAGCGGTAGCTCAAATAGAATTAAAGACCAAACTTCATGATCAGGAGCTCGGTACCCGAATTGTGTCATCCGCATCTAAAATTGAAAAGTCTGAACCTTTCCAGACTCCCTCCGGCACTTGCTTATCGGTCAACAATTTATTTTTTAATGTACCTGCGAGAAGGAAATTTTTAAAATCTGATCCGGTCGAATTAAAAAATATCATTGAGGAGTTTGAACGAGTGGCTTTGGCTTATCCTGAGATTGAAATGTCATGTCATCATGGTGCTACCCTTATTTATAATTTGCCTAAAACACATCTCCGTCAACGGATCTTGGGGGTGATGGGTAAAAACATAGGAGATAAAATAGTTGCAGTAGAAGAAAATACAGACTTAGTAAAAATTGCAGGATTTGTAGGAAAAGCAGAAGCCAGTAAGAAAAAAAGAGGGGATCAATATCTATACGTCAATCGTAGATATATTAAGAGTACCTATTTGCATCATGCGATCAAAGCAGCATATGAATCATTGATCGGGGAAGAAGATCATCCGTTTTATGTTTTATTTTTGGACCTGGACCCTGCACGCATCGACGTCAATGTACATCCCAGTAAACATGAAATTAAATTTCTGGATGAAAGGATTATCTATCAATATATCAGAGTAGCGGTGCGTCATGCTCTGGGTCAGTATATTACCCCTTCACTTGATTTTGAAACAACCGACAAGGGCTTCCAGGAAACGATGACCCGAAATGTTCAAGTAGACTATACCGAATCTTATCCTGCCATCCATCCATTTGGTACATCGGATCGGTCAGCTCCTTCTCAGGATTGGAGAAAGCTGTTTGAAGGATCCAAACCCAGTCCGCTTCCCGAATATACTCAGTCAGCCATCCTATTACAAAGCAAGCTGGACACGATCGATGCGGGTGAATCCATCATCGCATCCAGAATCAATACGAGCCAGGAAACCAATCATTACAAAGAGCCTTATCAGCTTCATTCAGCTTTTATCATTACGCCGATCGCTTCAGGTTTTTTATTGATTGATCAGGAAGCAGCCCATCAACGGATTTTGTATGAACAGTATCTAGAGCAAATACAGAGCCATCCCACTCCTTCTCAAAAATCGCTCTTTCCCACCACCTTGCAGATGAACGGCTCGGACAAAGCCATGCTGATGGAATTATTGCCCCTGCTTCATTCTATTGGTTTTGACCTTGAACCGTTCGGGGTCAATGCATTTATAGTCCATGGTACACCCATGGATTGGAAAGAATCCGAATCATTGCAAACCTTTATGGATCAATTGATCAAATCAACTATGGAGGAAGCCGATCAAAAAATAAATCACAAAACATCCCTTGCGAGATACTTTGCCAGATATCAATGCATCCGTCGGGGTCAGTCATTAACTGCTGAAGAGATGACGCATATTATTGACCAGTTATTTGCATGCCGGGATTCGCAATGGAGCCCTTTTGGAAAAAAATGTTATTCCAAATTTGAATTAAATGAAATCGAAATCAGATTGAAATAAATTGCTCATTGACAAGTGACGAGTTACCAAATGATGCGTTATAAAAAAATACAAAGTAAGTAGACCGGTAATTTCTCGCTGAGGAAATTGTCAATTACTTAAATATCAGTACGATCGTCCCCAAAAAAATCAATCCACCTCCTATCAATATTTTAGGCGTGAGTGGTTCTTTTAATAAAGTAAAAGATAATAGCAAGGTTATTACAATGCTGCATTTGTCGATCGCCGCTACATACGAAACCAAACCATCTTTCATGGCTCTGTAATAAAATAACCAACTAAAGGTGGTTGTCAAGCCTGATAAAACCAGTAAAATCAATTGCTTTTGTGTCAATAAGTGTAAATCTTTTGTCTTATGTGTCATCAACACATAGAGCGAGATAATTAGAAAAATAGTCGTTGTCCTCACGCCAAGACCCAGGTCAGGATTGATATTTTGTAATCCGTATTTTGCAAGGATGGAAGTAAAACCGGCAAAGATCATGGCGAGAATGGAATATAAAATCCAGGTAGGCATAAATGGATGTATTTTCTGGTAAGATACAAATAATTGAATGCGTTTTTTCAACTGGTAGATCAGTATATTTATCACATGAATTATCAAAACCGGCGTGGCTTTATCAGACAATCTCTGGCAGCGGCTGCTTTTACGATTGTGCCGAGGCACGTTTTGGGAAAAGGATGGTTAGCACCCAGCGATGTGATTCAAATGGGATTTATCGGTACGGGAAAGCAATCTGAAACATTATTAAAGAATTTTCTCAAAACCGGTCAGGTCAGAATAGTTGCTATATCGGAAATTCATAAACTAAAGGCAAATCGATTCATTGGTTGGCATCAAAAATATTATACGGATAACCTTCCAGATCAAACTGCAAATGAATTAAACGTATATCCGGATTATCTGGAATTATTATCTCGAAAAGACATCGATGCAGTCGCCATCATTACACCGGATCATTGGCATGGGCCGATGGCAATACAAGCAGCTAATCATGGCAAAGATATCTATTGTGAAAAACCATTATCACTAACGATCAGGGAAGGTCGTGCCATGATCAATGCCGTGCGCAAAAACAAACGTGTTTTCCAGACAGGAAGTATGCAGCGATCGTGGCCAAATTTCAGAAAGGCATGCGAATTAGTCCGCAATGGATATATCGGTGAGATCAGGGAAGTGCAAGTCAATGTAGGGAATCCTCCGATACCCATTGACTTCTCGGGTGAACCGATACCCGAATACATTGATTGGAATGCATGGTTGGGACCCAACGATCCATCTATATATCATCATTACCTAGCCCCGGGTTTAGAGGATACCTATTGGGCCAAATGGCGTGATTATAAGCCTTTCGGCGGAGGCCAGGTGACCGATTATGGTGCCCATATGTTTGATATTGCCTTATGGGGATTGGGATTAGACGGCGTCGGACCTGAAAAATTAATTCCTCCTCAAAATATTCCGACGACCGGTGATATTCGCGGAATCGAATTGCAATTTAGACACCATGCTCCCATCAGGCATTTTGATTTTGGTCAGAAAAATGCTGTTAGATTTATTGGTAAAGAAGGTACGATCGATATCAGCAGATCCAATTTTACTACGCCAGATACATTAAAAGACCTGCAGTTAAAATCCAGCGATGTACATCTTCCAATTACAGAAAGCCATTATCAGGATTTTATTCATTGCATGCGAACCCGGTCAAAACCTATTTGCGATATTGAGATCGGCCACAGCACCGCTACAGTCTGTAATCTGATCAATATAGCCTATCAGCTAAAAAGATCCCTGGTATGGAATTCAAAAAAGGAAATCTTTCGACACGATGACGAAGCCAACACCTTATTGACCCGCAAACATTGGGAGCAATTTGCAGGATGAATCCATTTTTTAAAACAATATAAATCAATCTAATCATGACCGACGCAATCAAACACGACCTTAGCCAACATTACAGCATAACACCTGAACAATTGGATTTTTTTAGAAAAAATGGTTTTATCAAATTAAAACATGTAGTGTCCGCTGAGACGATTGCTTATATGAATGAAACCATCGGTCAGGAGGTAAAAAGACTCAATACACAGCATCTCCCTATGGAACAACGGGACACATACGGTAAAGCATTTCTGCAAATAATGAACCTCTGGACGAAATCGGATCTGGTGAAAGAAATTGTGTTCAGCCATAAACTGGCTTCTATTGCAACTGATTTGCTCGAGGTCGATGGCGTAAGATTGTATCATGATCAGGCACTGTATAAAGAACCACGCGGAGGCCATACCCCATGGCATGCGGATCAATATTATTGGCCATTGTCGTCAGACAGGACCGTTACCGTTTGGATTCCGTTACAAAGCACCCCGTTGGAGATGGGCCCACTCGAGTTCAGCGCGGGCAGCCAATATCTTCTCACCGGCAGAGACAAAGCCATCAGCGATGAAAGCCAGCAATTATTAGAATCCACACTCAAACAAAATCATTTTACTCATGTGATCGAGCCATTTGATATCGGTGAACTAAGCTATCACCTTGGATGGTTATATCATCGCGCAGGAGCCAATCAGACCCATCAGATGCGAGCCGTCATGACCGTAATTTATATGGATAAAAACATAAAACTCGAAACACCTAAAAACGAAAATCAGGTAGCGGATTGGAATACCTGGTTGCCGGGGGTTCGGGTAGGAGCCGTATGCGATAGTAAACTGAACCCGATTTTGGATTGACCATTAGATTATTCACTTTCACAAGGATGACTTCATTCCAAACATTGTAAAAGTAAAATGAGTTTACTAAAAATCAAGTGACGGTCCAAAGATTAAAACAAAACGATTCAAAGACTTAGTTGAATTTATAGTTAAGTTTCAATCTATCTTCTTTTTCAGTTTAAAGGCTTTTGTCTGGTTGTATATAAATTCTTTTTTAATAAAAATGTTTTATATCAATGCAATATTTTTATTCTACACTTTCTTTCATTATCTTCATTTTCAAATAAAATAAACCTTCATCATTCATGGAATCATTTAATATCAATAGACGGGAATTTGTCAAAGGATCTGCAGCTTCACTGGCCATGACTGCATTCGGTCTGCGTGGACTTGAACTAATCAATCCGGCAAAACCCTACCGGGTGGCACTCATCGGTACCGGATGGTATGGCAAAAGCGATTTGTTCAGACTCATCCAGGTAGCTCCTGTCGAAGTGGTCGCATTATGCGATGTTGACAAAAATCAATTATCTGAAGCCGACAAAATGGTAAGGGAAAGAATCCCCGGAGCCAACCCTAAATTATATGGTGATTACCGAAAGTTATTATCAGATCATCAGCTGGATCTGGTATTGATCGGTACTCCTGATCATTGGCATGCACTCAATATGATAGACGCTGTCAAAGCCGGCGCACATGTCTATGTGCAAAAACCGATCAGCGTAGATGTGATCGAGGGTGAAGCGATGGTTGCCGCCGCCAGAAAGTACAATAAAGTAGTGCAAGTAGGTACTCAGCGTAAAAGTACACCCCATCTTATCGATGTAAAGAAAAAAGTAGTCGAAGCAGGTTTGCTTGGTAAAGTGAGTCATGTAGAGATGTGTTGTTACTTTCCAATGCGCAATGGCTCCAATCCACCATTGGAAAAAGTGCCGGATTATCTGGATTATCAGATGTGGACGGGCCCCGCACCTCTGAGACCATATGATGGATCGCCCCATATCAGGTGGTGGAGAGCATTTATGGAATATGGCAATGGAATCACAGGCGATATGTGTGTCCACATGCTCGATACCGTCCGATGGATGCTGGGACTTGGATGGCCTACCCGTATTTCTTCCCAGGGTGGTATCTACGTACAGAAAGCCGCAAAATCCAATATCAGCGATACTCAAATAGCTACTTTTGAATATCCTGAACTTAATTGTGTATGGACTCATCGAACCTGGGGTACTCCCAATAATCCGGATTATGGATGGTCATTTACCTTGTATGGAGAAAAAGGTACACTCTGGGGTAGTACCATGAGAGCTGATTTTATTCCTGTAGATCCCAAAGGAGAGAAAATGCATTTCGATGTTTTATACGAAAAAGAAAAATATCCTGAAGATAATACCGAGCCCCGAATCGAACTCAATGCCGCTCCGGCGACAAGACTGCACATGCTTAATTTCCTGGATGCAATCGAAAACCACAAAAGACCTGTTGCAGATATTGAAGATGGACATATTTCTACAGCCAGTTGCATCATCTCCAATCTTTCGATGAAATTGGGTAGACCATTGACGTATGATCCAAAGAAAAGAATCATCCTAGGCGATATGGGGGCTACCAAATTATTACAACGATCCTATCGGGCTCCTTGGGTGCATCCGGATCCTCTGAAAGTGTAAGGTTTGATTTTAATCAAAGGATTCATTGGATACCATGTTTTATTCGGTTACGGGCAAATATCCATTTCAATGGTTTGCTACCTTACTATTGGTTTCTATTTGTATTTGTAATTGCAAGAAAGGTTCATCTGTAGATCCTGCCAATCCCTCTCCTGAAAAATCGCCTCAAGAGGAACTGCAAACTTTTCAGACTGAGCCCGATCTTGAAATCAAGCTTGTAGCATCCGAACCGCTGGTCGAGGATCCGGTGATCAGCTTATTTGATGAGCAAAATCGTATGTGGGTCGTAGAGATGCGTGGATTTATGAATGATATCGATCGTGGCGGAGAAGATAAAAAGATAGGCAGGATATCGATCCTGGAAGATACGGATGGTGACGAAGTCATGGATAAAAAGACCGTGTATGCAGATAGCTTAATCATGCCAAGAGCCGTTGGGTTATTTAATCATGGCGCGTTGATCTGTGAAAACAAAGCACTGTGGGAGACACGGGATACCAATGGGGATTGGATAGCCGATACAAAAATTATATTGGATACATTGTATGCAAAGAATGGGGTACCGGAGCATTCGGATAATGGATTGTGGAGAGGAATCGATAATTGGTACTATAATGCAAAATCAACTTTCAAATATAAAATAATACATGATCATTGGATTAAAGATACTACTGAATTTAGAGGGCAGTGGGGTATATCCCACGATGATGAGGGGCGCTTATTTTATAATTATAACTGGTCCCAGCTACATTGTGATTTGGTGCCGCCAAATTATTTTTTAAATAACCCTTTTTTCAAACCAAGTACAGGAATCGATCATGGTGTTACATTGGATCGCAAAGTATTCCCGATAAGATCTACGCCGGCTGTGAATCGCGGGTATGTTCCGGGTACATTGAATAAAGACAGTATGCTGATAGAGTTTACCGCGGCCTGCTCACCTTATATTTATCGCGAGAAACTATTACCAGCCTCTTACTATGGAAATGCTTTTGTATGCGAACCTTCCGGTAACCTGGTTAAAAGAAACATTGTAGAAAATGATGGCATCCTCGTAAGTGCGCATGACCCCCATGTCGGAAGGGAGTTTATGGCATCGACTGATGAAAGATTCAGACCTGTGCATATCCATACCGGACCCGATGGTGCCATATATATCACCGATATGTACCGTGGTCTGATTCAGCATGGAGCATATATCACGCCCTATCTCAGGAATAAAACCATAGAACGAAACTTAGTGTTGCCGGTGCATTGTGGTCGTATCTGGAAACTGGTACCAAAGAATAATCATCCCTTAGCGTCTAAGAAATTATCTGATGATTCCATTGATGAATTAATAAATGCATTTTCCGATTCCAGTGGTTGGAAAAGAGATCTGGCTCAAAGATTATTAGTTGAGAAAAACGATCCGGGTTCGATCGCCAAGCTGCAATCCTATATTGATCAATCAAAATCTTCTCTCGGAACCATGCATGCGCTCTGGACTTTGGAAGGTATGGGTAAATCGGATACCAGGCAATTGATCAGATTATTGGAAAATAATGATGACAGGATTTTCAATACGTGTTTGAGACTCCTGGAAGGCCCTTGTATTAAAAGCAGTGAAATCAAAGCACGGGTCAGTAAAATAATATTGACTAAGTCTGTACAGACTGAGATTCGGAAAGCTTTACAAATTTCATTGTCATCTTATTGTTTGGAGTCAAAAGCTTCTGTAGAAGTTTTACACTCAATCTTAAATCAATACAATTCCTCGCCCCTGATCCGGGATGCAGTTTTGAGTAGTCTTGCAGGAAAGGAATATATGTTATTAAAAATTTTATCCCGTGACACCCTCTGGAAATTATCAGATGTCAATAAAGAAATCACGGTCGAATCGTTGTCGTCGATTGTGTATAATAGAAATGTATCAGGAGAAATGGAGGCAGTAATCCCGATGTTAACCGATACATCGCTATGGATCAGCCATTCGATACTGGCCGGTTTCAAAGTATCCGGCACCTCGGCACCTCAATTGTCCCGATTGAATTCAATACCTGTGGTCACGGTGCAATCAAAATTAGCTCCTGTTTTTCAATGGCCTGGACATATCCTTAAAATAAAACCATCTGCTGGCATCGACTCGCTCTCTGCCAACGATCGAAAGCTTTGGTCGACCGGTAGGCAATACTTCCTTAACTACTGTTCAGGTTGTCATGGTACCAATGGTCAGGGGGTTCCCCATATGGGCCCGACCTTGGTTCAATCAGAATGGGTATTAGGAGATAAAAGGAGACTTGCTTTGATATTGTTGCATGGCATTGAAGGTGCAATCGAAGTAAATAAGAAAGTTTATGATAAGCCGGAGATTTTGCCCGTCATGCCTTCACACTCTACATTGGCTGATGAGGATATTTCAGCTATCCTCACGTATATAAGAAATGAATGGGGCAATGCCGCTGGAGCCATGGATCGCCGTACAGTAGGTATGACGAGAATACTGGCTCAGGGTAGAGTGCAGCCCTGGACAGCTCAGGATTTGAATAAATATATAGAAACATCCAGCGATATTTCTAAAAAGCTTCGATGACTCCTTTGTTCTTCGGCTTAAGGGGCCTGGAAAGAATGATGAACCGGCTGCATACGTTCACATTAAATTTTTGATGGATGAGATATAGGTTTCCATTATTTTTGGTATCCAAAATTCATTACAAATGAAGTACATTTTAATCCTGCTGCTTTTTATTACCTCATGGTCTGTTCAGGCTCAGGGAATTGATTTTTTTCATGGTACGTGGGCTGAAACTTTAGCAAAAGCAAAGGAAACCGGTAAACTGATTTTTATGGATTCATACACTTCATGGTGCGGTCCATGCAAAATGATGTCTGCTAAAACATTTCCTGACAAAAACGTGGGTGATTTTTATAATCCCAATTTCGTTTGTGTAAAATTTGATATGGAAAAAGGGGAGGGGCCTATGCTTTCTGATAAATTTAATGTCGATGCTTACCCTACACTTTTATACATTGATGCGGATGGCAATCTTGTATCTAAATCAGTTGGCTATCAGGAGGCGGATAGATTTGTGGAAACCGGTAAAAATGCACTTAAGCGCGGTGATAAGACTCCCGTACTTGCAAAAGAATATGAATCAGGCAAGCGAGATTATAATACGGTGTACAATTATATGAAAGCACTCAATGCATCCGGCAAGTCAAGTGTTAAAATTGCAAACGAATTCATCAACGGTCAAAAAGATCTGACCACACCGGAAAATCTAAAATTTATTTTGGAAGCCGCAAGCGAAGTTGATTCCAGATTATTTGATTTGCTTATCAAGAATAAATCGGCAATAATCAAAGTATCGGGCGTGGATGCTGTCAATAACCGAATAGCAAATGCAGCAAATAAAACAGTCAATAAAGCCATTGAATTCAAATCGCCGGAATTGCTGACAACTGCCCAGGAAAAAGTAAAATCGCTTTTACCGGATACCTATCATAAATTCCTTTTTGAAAGCAATCTAAAATATTATTCAGGCACCAGCGATTCTGAAGGTTTGTTGAAGGCGGTTAAAAAATTACCGGCTGAGATTGAAAAGAATCCGGAATTAATGTTTAAACTGACCTCGGTTATCGAGAAGACTTTTGCAAAAGATAGTAAAAGAAGTTGTCGACGCACAGTAGGTGTTTCATTAGACATTGTCTCTTTCAAAAATGGCTTATACACAGGCAAAAGGTGCCCCTCTCCTGTCTTTTATTGTACTATAACGACATGGTCAATGAGACGGAAGTAACGATAGAAAGAGCTGTGCAACTCACTGGTTTCACACGTCATCACATCGAGCGACTCTGCGCGAGCGGCCGCTTCTTCCACGAACCCGAGGAGTGGAATCCGGACTTCGGTCTCGGTCCTGCGATCTCGTGGAACGGTGCGGTTCCGCACCAGGTCGTCATCGAGTAGCGCGCCGGCGATCGTGTGGGGCCCGGGAGTGATTCCCCGCCGTTGCCTCTGCTCCTCGCGCGCGCCGTTCGCCATCATCTGCGCACCGCGCGCGTGCGCGGCTCGTTTCTCCCTCGGGCCAACCGGAGGTCGTCATGTTCGTGAAGGGTATCGTCGTCGCCGTTCTGCTCGCTTCCACGCCGATCGCGTACGTCACCACGCAGGAGTCGCGCTCCGAAGCGCCGAAGCCC
>CALMKY010000113.1 GCA_937867195.1 uncultured Saprospiraceae bacterium
AATTAAGATTTTTTTTAAAAAAGCAATTGCTAAACCTTGCCCAGCTCGGTTATGCCAAGGCACAAATCCATCTATCAGAATCAAAAATTGAAAACCATCGCATAACTACTAAGTTAAACCTGGACCTGGGATACAAAGTAATGATTGACTCGGTGATGTGGGATCAGGAACTTAAATTGCCGGCATCCTACATTCATTCATTATTAGGCCTGAGAGAAGGTGAAGTGTTTACAGATAAAAAAATAAGCGATGCTTTGATTAAGGTGAAAGGCCTGATTTTTTTGCAATCGTATAGTGACCCGTTGATTATTATAGACCGAAATAAAGCATTGATTCGTTTTTATCTAAGGTCCGCTAAAGAAAACCATCTCGATGCCCTGCTTGGACTGTTGCCGGCTTCAGGAGGGTCAAACAAACTCAAAATCAATGGTACATTCAACGCCTATTTATTAAATCAATTTTACAGAGGTGAATCCATACTGCTTAATTTTCAAAGTTTGCAAAATAATAGTCAAAGTCTTAAAATAGAGTCTTCGATACCCAATCCCCTGCGATGCCCATGTACGCCAAGTGTACAATTCAATTTATACCGGAGGGATTCATCTTTTTTGGATGTACGGTTGGATGCAAGTATCAAAGCAAATACAAGAGGTCAAAGTAAATATTCATTTAATATGGGTATTTCTTCGTCCTCAATTTTGAGTCCTGATCTGAATCAAATATTGATTACCAAATCATTACCTGCGGCATTGGATTTAACCAACCGTTATCTTGGACTAAGTCTTGCGAATAGTCAATACGATGCCAATCGATTTCCTCATAAAGGTTTTTCCTTTTATGGATTTGTCAACGGCATTACCAGGTCAATTAAAAAAAATATTTCCATCACCAGTCTTAAAGATGCGGACCACCCGGATTATAATTATGAAAGTTTGTACAATGCATTCCCTAAATCAAATTATGCTGTCGAGTCTGGCATTGACTTAACTCATATCTTAAAAACGAGTCGCTTTACAAGTTTATCTACCCGTCTAATGGGTCGATGGAAAGCAAGTTCAGGCACTCTCCAGCTCAACGAATTGTACAGAATCGGTGGAAACAGCACGTTGAGAGGTTTTGACGAAGAATCAATATACTGTGATCGATTTGCTATCCTCAGCAACGAATTCCGGCTTTGGACCGGCGACGCATCTTACCTACTTGCCCATGTCGATGCAGCCTCTGTGCATCAACATGCAAATGACCATTATGTAAATCAATCTTATTTAAGTATGGGAGTTGGGATGGTTGTCAATACTTCACTTGGCTTGCTTTCCTTAACCACTTCGGCCGGAAACCAATTACCCAATGGATTTGATTTGTCCAGGGTAAAAGTGCATATAGGTTATATCAATTATTTTTAAACTGACATCCTACAGGGCGATGCACCCTGCAGTCTGGTCACCCGCCGGATTAAATAGAAACAGGGTCTTATGTTATAATTTTTCTATGACCATCACACCGTCTCTTAACGGAAGGATAAAACTTTTAACTCTTGCATCATTCTTTATCTTGAGATTGAAGGATTGTATAGCCTGAGATTCTTTATCCATTTTAGCCTGTAATACATTGCCATACCAGAGCACATTGTCGACGATGATGGTGCCCCCTGTGCGCATGCGGGGTATTAATTTATCATAAGCTGTCGCGTTGTGTTGTTTATTGGCATCGATGTATGCAAGATCAAATGTCTCATGAATTGTATCCAATAAGTGCAATCCGTCTCCAATCAATAAATTGAGCTGATGGGCCTTTTTGGCTTTTTCAAAATATTTCCTGATATAGGATTCGTATTCTTCGTTGACTTCGATACAAGTGATCATACCCTCTTTGGATAATCCTTCAGATAGACATAATGCAGAATAGCCGGTAAACGAACCTATCTCAATAATTCTGTCAGGTCTTATCCATTGACTCATTTGAATGAGATATCTGCCCATGACAGGGCCACAGGACATGAATGGATTGACTGTATTGAGTCCGGTTTCCCGCTCTAATTGACTAATATATTCAGGCAATGGATAACTATAATCATTACAATAGTCATAGATCTTTTCATCGAAGATCATGAAAACATTTTTTTATTATGAATGAATGGATACAAAAATACGGTACAAAATATCAGGACGGAGCCAAGGTAAAAATTAGAACTCAATTGCTTATTCTCTCTAAGCAAGACCGCAGCCAGCACGATTCCATAGACTGGCTCGAGATTGACCACCAGGTTGATGGCAAAAGCAGAGATATAATGCAATGCCTTGAGCGACATACTGTGACCTATGGTTGTACAGACAAAACCAAGTATAAATAAATACAGTACATCGTATCCGCGCGGCGTCATCGGTAAGCCCTTGCCAATCAAATAGCTTACAATTATCATGATGCTCATTACCAAGAAGATCGTCCACATTTCAATCCAGGCCACTTGCCAAACGCTTGCTTGCTTGATGTATAATTTATTTAAAGATGAAAAAATGCCGGCCAGGACAGCAGAAAACAATCCTACTGCTATCCCCAGGTATTTCGTCGAATCAACACTGTTTACGACTAAAATCATTCCCGGAATAATTAATAATCCCAGGAGTATATCCAGTTTATTAAATGGTATTTTTAGGATAATGGGTTCAAATATGGCAGCAAATAAACTGGAAGTAGCCATGCATACCAGGCAGACGGAAACTCCAGCCAGTTTGACAGA
>CALMKY010000114.1 GCA_937867195.1 uncultured Saprospiraceae bacterium
GGCACAGCGTCCAGTGTATGATCTGCATGTCCGTGACTCAGTATAATAAAATCAGGATGCAATGATTTGATATTGATATGAGCGGCTAACTCATTACCCGTAATAAAAGGATCTATCAAAACAATTTTTCCGCCTGCATTCAATTCGAAACAAGAATGACCGTAATATGTGATTTTCATGAAAATTAACTTTTTGTACAAATCGAATATAGGATGAAAATTGAAAATATATTTGCAATCAAACTTTAAATATTTATGGATATAGATCAATTACGCTACCCTGTGGGTAAATATGCACCCCCTACAAATCCTACGGCTCTTGAAATCAAGGAATGGATCGATGAAATTAAAGCTTTACCTGATTTGGTCGAAAAAGAAATCGTTACCATGTCTCCATCCGATATGAAAAAGCCATATCGTCCCGATGGTTGGAATTCTACTCAGGTCATTCATCACCTGGCCGACAGCCATATGAATAGTTTTGTACGATTTAAACTATCCATGACCGAAGACCATCCCACTATTACTCCCTACCTGGAAAACGAATGGGCCAAAATGCCGGATGAAAATGAATTGGATGCGAGAGTTTCCCTCGAATTATTAAAGGCTCTTCATACACGATGGACCTATATGCTCGATCGCATAAGCCTGGAGGATCTACAGAGCCGTGGTTACTTCCATCCTGAACAAAAACGGGTCGTGCCCCTGGTAAATGCAGTTGCTTTATATGCCTGGCATTGCAGACATCATCTAGCCCATATCCGCATTGCTAAAAATGCTTAGATGCATGAGCACCGCAATTCTGATCATTGTATTAGCGTCCTGTAAAAACCCCGATACGATGAAAGCGGTAAATAAAAAGAATACGGAAATCAAACCTGATTCTTCTACAGGTATAGTGTATTTGCCTGTAAACGATTTTTTAGATCTGTATTCAAAAGAAACAAAGCAATCTGCCATGCTGATCGATCTTCGCACTCCACCGGAATACCAGGATGGCTATATACCCGGCGCGGTCATGATCAATTTTCTGGATGCTGAGTTTGATCATCAATTATCCTTATTAAATAAAAATACCCGGTATTATATCTACTGTCAACAGGGCGGCCGCACCGATAAATGCATACCTAAGCTTAAAGCTTTGGGTTTTCAAAATGTATACCTTTTGAAAGGTGGATATGAAGCTTTTTTGAAGAATAAGAAATAAAATAAATATTGCTGACGCTGCTTGCCGTCATCCTATCCGGTATTACCGTTTTAAACGCACAAAACTGGAAAAATTTAGATTCAAAATCAGTAAAAACATTAGCTGAGAACAAACTTATAAGGGCATCGGAAGTAACCATTCTACAGGGAGAAAAAGGGAGTGTGCACACGCATCCGGCACATTTCTTTTATGCACTCACTGAATGTCATCTCATTGTTCATTATACTGACGGAAAGGAAGAAAGGTATAATATGGCACCTGGTGACAACGGTTTTTCTGATCCGGAACGACCACATTGGACGGAGAATATCGGTGACAAGCCTGCTAAATTTCTTTTGGTCGAATTAGCAGAACATCCTTACAATGCCACCAGGAAAAAATAATATATTTAATTAGAAATTTTTATTTCCGTTTTCTAATGAAACAGACGAATGATTCCATTTTTCCTGACCAAAGGAGGCGGTGCCATTTTTGTATTCGCAGAACGACGTAGAATAAATGATTTTTAAAAAATTGAATACTTTCAGCGATAGCCTATAGGAACGCTTATAAATATTGACTTTAAAAAGGCATGGACTTAGGAGCCACCCTATATTTTTCGAAGTCCCGTTTCATCTGTTTATATTAATGGTTAATCATTATTTTGCATCCCTGTTTTAGAGGTCAGCTCACAAAACAATTATGAAAACTATATTCGTCAATTCTAATTTTGCAAAGTACAACCACCAATCCTATGTTTAGCAGAATCATTTTCCCATTATGTATTTTAATTTTTTTCTCCCTCTCAAGAATACAGGCCCAGAACCGGATATCTACAACCATCAATAGTAATTGGCTTTTCTTCAAGGGCGACACCACCCATACAACAGCAGGAAACAACTGGAGACCAGTTTCGATTCCACATACTTGGAATACTCAGGATGTGCTCGACGATGAGCCAGGTTACTATCGGGGTGATGGCTGGTATAAAAAGACTCTATTCATACCAGCAGAATGGAAAGACAGGGAAATCTACCTTTATTTTGAAGGTGCAGGACAGACAGCTGAGGTATTTGTAAATAATAAACCAATGGGCAAGCATACCGGTGGGTATACTTTTTTTTCGTTTCCTATCCATTCGGCTCTTATGTTTGCTGCAGAGGGTAATATGGCCAACGAAGTGGTGATAAAGGTAAACAACAGCCCAAATGAAAACCTGCCACCCACGATGGGTGACTTCAATATCTTTGGCGGATTGTATCGGGATATCTATTTAAACGTGTTTGATAACGTTCATTTCGAAGCCGATAATCTTGCGACCAACGGTGTGTTTATTACTACACCTCAAGTTAGTGCTGCGCAGGCTGTTGTCAATGCAAAAGGTGCTTTTGTGAATCATACCGGCACGCAAAGAAAACTGACCGTCAGCCACCGGATATTGAAACCAGATGGCAATGTATTGGCAGAAGAAAAAGAAACGTTCACCGCCCAGGCAGGACAGAAAGTTGATTTCTCACAAACAATAAATAATATCCGTGGTCAACAATTGTGGTCGCCTGATGACCCCTATCTATATCGGATTGTTTCGACTATAACGGATGTCTCTTCCAACCAAATACTGGATGAAGTCACTAATCCACTTGGTTTTCGTTGGTTTCGATTCGACCCCAACCTAGGTTTTTTTCTAAACGGCAAGTCACTAAAATTGATTGGCACAAGCCGCCACCAGGATTATCCTGGCATGGGCAATGCATTGCCTGACGCCATGCACGTTAAGGATGTGGAGGTATTGAAAGAGATGGGTGGAAACTTTTTACGGGTGGCTCATTATCCTCAAGACCCATCTATTTTACAGACTTGTGACCGATTGGGTATTTTGGCTTCTGTAGAAACTCCTGTCATGGGCTTTACGGATTCGGAAGCTTTCGCCAGCAGTGCTAAACAACAGCATCTTGAAGTAATTCGGCAAAGCTTCAATCACCCCAGTGTGATTATTTGGTCTTATATGAATGAAATGCTGCTTCGTGTACCCTTTGCCAATGACTCGATAAAGCAACAAACTTATCTCCTGCATTTAGCAGGACTTGCTCAGGATCTGGAAAACATTGCGAGACTGGAAGATTCGGCTCGCTACACATTGATCCCAAACCACTACGCCTTTGAACTGTATAACAAAGTTGGCTTGACCAAAATCCCTAAACTTGTCGGCTGGAATGTGTACTTCGGATGGTACTATGGTACGTTCGATGATTTCGGTAAGTTTCTGGATAAACACCATCGTGAGCTTCCAGACAAGCCTTTGTTAATTACCGAATTCGGAGCCGATGCCGATAACCGCATACACAGCACTACCCCTCTCAAATTTGATAAATCGGTAGAATATACCATGGCGTACCACCAAGCCACACTAAAAGCCATAGTTGAACGTCCT
>CALMKY010000115.1 GCA_937867195.1 uncultured Saprospiraceae bacterium
AAACGATTTCTTCGTGGACGAATTGGTCTAACGCAATCGTCTGAAGATCACTTTCCGCTACCCGGTTGACCAATACTGGATCTGCATTCATCTTATTCTCCTTTTATTTCGTGATCAAGATCTGAAATCATTCTCTCGATGGGAATTTCTTCACCGATCTCATTGAAGGTGGTTTCAAATTCTTTGAGAGTCGGTAATTGATCAATGCTTTTGAGCCCAAAATAGTTCATAAATTTTTCACTTGTAACGTATAAAATTGGCTTACCCGCTCCTTCTCCACGTCCTTCTATCGAGATCAGTTCTTTTTCTAAAAGCTTTTGAATGGTGTGATCACAGTTGACACCCCGGATGCGTTCGATCTCGGGCTTTGAAACCGGTTGTTTATAGGCAACAATGGCCAGGGTTTCCAAAGCGGTGCGACTCAATCGTTTTTGATTCATTTGATTGAGAAATGCTTTCACGATGGGGAAATAGGCACCTTTGGTCATAAACTGGTATCCTTCGGCAATTTCGACCAATTCAAATGCATAATCATCTCCATTGTATTTGGATTTAATATTGTCTATTGACTCCAGCACCAGTGATCGGTCCACCTTTTCTTTGTGATACGATTCCAGGATCGCTATCAGGTCATCCAGTTTTAGAGGGTCTGATGATACAAAAATGACACTTTCGATTTGTAATTCTAATAATTCCACTTTCTTGTAATATGTTTGAAGGGCAAATTTAGGTTTTATTCACCTAAGGCACTAGCAATAATGAAATGAAGGAGCTCGTCATAGACATTGGAAATAGTGATATTGTCCTGGGATACTGGGATGGAGAAAACAAAACACCAGCTGTATACCGGATCAATACGCGTAATATTACTGACAACATCAATGGTCGCGAGGCGTATTTTGAGGAAGCGTTCAGGATAATGTCGGTAGCATACGGTACCCGCAGTATCATCAGCAGCGTGGTTCCATCTGTGACACAGGTTATTAAACAAATCATTGATCGAATCGTTCAGACCGATTCATACTTATTTGATAAGGATATTTATTCCAAATTACCATTAGAGATCCTCAAGCCGGATGAAATTGGAACAGACCTGGTAGCCAACGCTTTAGCTGCTTACGGTTTGTATCATCAAAACTGCATAGTGATTGATTTCGGCACAGCTCTTAGTTTTACAACGGTGGATTTAAAAGGAAAAATCTTAGGAGTCAGCATTGCACCGGGAATTAAAACCGCTTTGGCATCATTAATTCAAAATGCCGCGCAGTTGCATAAAGTGCCTCTTAAAATGCCCGATTCATCATTGGGTCAAAATACTGAACATGCCATTCAGGCAGGAATATTGTTTGGTTATAATGGATTGGTAAGAGGGATCATTGATGTCCAAGAACAAGAACTTGGTTATAAGCTTACAACGATTGCCACGGGCGGGCTCAGTCATATCATCACCCCTTTAAATTCACGCATCGATCATTATGAGCCGGCATTGACCTTGATTGGATTAAAAGAAGGGCTCCAGTATATATGAAATAAGACAAATGCCAAACTTACCTATGCCTTCAGATCTTCCAGATAATCGAATACCTTTTTCACACTGCCTTTTTCTAATAAAAGGTTTTTGGCAACATCGTAATCTTTAAGATTTGATTTTTCTAGTATCATGTTTACGCTCCGGTCAATGATTTTATCATTTACCAAAGCAACGTGAACCATTTTGTTATCTTCTACTCTCCCCAATCGAATCATGGTCGTAGTGCTGATCATATCAAAAATCATTTTTTGTGCAGTGCCGCCTTTCATTCTGGTACTTCCGGTTAAAAATTCGGGTCCCGTGATGATTTCGACCGGAAAGTCTGCATAGTGAGCAATGGGTGAATTTGGATTGCTAACTATACATCCCGTGGTGATCTTGTTTCCTCTACAAGCTTCCAATGCACCCAATACAAAGGGGGTGGTGCCACTGGCTGAAATCCCGACGACAATGTCTTGATCGGATATGTTTGCCATTTGCAGTCTTTCCCAGCCTTCGTGGTAATTATCTTCCATTTCTTCGCGAGCTTCCACGAGTCGTTCGAGACCGCCTGCTAAGATGGTATTGACCATTCCTTTTTCAATACCGAAGGTAGTCGGAAGCTCGATGATATCCAGTACGGATAAACGGCCTCCACTGCCGGCTCCCAAATAAAACATTTTACCACCCTTTGAAAGTTTGTTCACGATCAC
>CALMKY010000116.1 GCA_937867195.1 uncultured Saprospiraceae bacterium
GTAATTCGATGTCAAATATATCAAGTAAGATATGGATGTAATGTGTCAAATCCAAATATAAACAGGTTCCGGTATTAGGGGTGGTGAATCAATCGTTTAAAAGCAATGCCGAATGGCGGATCATGATTTTTTAATAATTTTACGCATTATGATGTCAATGAAATGTAAGTATGCGATAAAAGCCTTAATCCAGTTGGGATTACATTATGAAAAAGGTTACTTATTGACTTCTACCATTGCCCAGGCAGAAAATATTCCACAGAAATTTCTTGAACAAATATTAATTGATCTCCGGCATGCGGGTATGATTGCCAGTAAGCGTGGATATGGCGGTGGTCATTACCTGATTAAAAAACCAAAGGATATCAGTGTGGCCGATGTGTATCGATTGTTTGATGGGGCCATCGCCTTGGTACCTTGCGTCTCCTTAAATTTTTATCAAAAATGCGAAGATTGTAAGAATGAAAAAACGTGTGCGCTTCGCGATGAATTTATCAAAATCAGAGAAGGAGCCCGGGCGGTCATGAGCAAAACCAGCATCCAATCCTTTTTAAATCACTCAAAAAGATCTGAATAATTTTTTTACATATTCTCTACTAATTATATAGACAATATAGAATAATTGCTTATCTTTGCACCACCACAGGGTACAAAATGTTTTAATGATTAAACCGGATGATATCACTGTCACAAAATAACTTCGCCACGTGTCCGAGAGGTCAGGTCAGAGTCTGCAAAACTTTTTACGACGGTTCGAATCCGTCCGTGGCGTCGAACTCTTTTGAATATTTACTTTACGATTCTGATGGACCCCCAATGGATTGTATTTCATTTTTTAATCATACCAATCGAGTTTTCAAGGTGCAGTAAATTTTCTGCACCTTGAAATTCTTTAAAAAAGGAAATGATTTTTAATTAACTATACTTATTCTATAGACAATATAAATTAACTATTTTTTAATACCTCAAACATTCTAAAACGCATGGATCGATTAATTACCAAAAAATGGAATGCTCTCCTGACGCTGCTGCTCTTAGCTTCCGCCGGTGCACCTCTGCTATCTCAAACCAAAGCTGTGATCAATGCAAATCTGCATGGATCCGTCATTGATGAAAAAACAAAAGAACCCGTTCTGGGAGCCAGTCTTCAGATAAAGGGTACGACGCACGGTGTCGTTACAGATGAAAACGGAACTTTTTACTTTCAGACAGGTCAAAAATTACCATTCACCGTCATAATAAATTCCCTGGGTTACCAGAATAAAGAAGTAACCATCGAAAAAGATGAAAGCATCATTACATTGGAACAGAACCCGGCAGTCCTGGATGAATTCGTTGTGACTTCCAGGCGCAGGGCAGAGTCTGCTCAAAATGTACCCATACCGCTATCGGTCGTCAGTGGAGCTTTTGTACAACAATCAGGCTCTTTCAATGTCACCAGGGTAAAAGAATATATACCTTCTCTTCAAATGTATACTTCCAACCCACGTAACACAGGAATCAATATCAGAGGCCTGGGATCTCCATTCGGGCTTACCAATGATGGCCTTGACCCAGGCGTGGGCATCTATGTGGATGGTGTGTATTATGCCCGCCCGGCTGCTGCAACA
>CALMKY010000117.1 GCA_937867195.1 uncultured Saprospiraceae bacterium
CACCCTCCAATCTTTTGGTAATCGACTTTTTTATTTTACTCAGTTCATTCATAAGGTTTAACTTAGTGTGCAATCGACCTGCGGTATCGATGATGGCCATATCGCATTTGTTATTAACGGCAAAATCAACGGTTTCATACGCGACAGCGGCGGGGTCGACATTCATCCCTTTACTAAAAAACAAGGAACCTGCCCGTTCGGACCATATTTTGAGTTGATCCACAGCTGCAGCACGGAAAGTATCGCCTGCCCCTAAGACCACTTTTTTATCCCGGATCGTATGTTGAAATGCAATCTTACCGATCGTCGTCGTTTTGCCGACTCCATTGACCCCTACGACCAGCATCACATAGGGCCTTGGACCTTCCGGTAAATCATAGTCTTCAACATCCACCGTATTGTTTTCACTTAGCAGATTGACTATTTCATCGCGCAGGATACCATTGAGTTCTGAAGTGTTGAGGTATTTATCTTTAGCTACCCGCTTTTCGATTCGATCAATTATTTTTATTGTGGTAGGCAAACCGACATCAGAGGTGATGAGGATGTTTTCAAGTTGATCAAGTACTTCTTCGTCTACTTTGTCTTTACCTGCAACGGCTTTACTTATTTTTTCAAAAAAAGTAGATTTGGTCTTCTCCAGACCCTGATCCAGGTCTTGTTTTTTTTCTTTAGTAAAAAATTTATCGAAGAAACCCATAAATATGATTTTAATTAAGAAACCTACAAACTAAAAAAGGCTCTTGCATGACAAAAGCCTTTATTTTTTTGATTACATTGTAAAGAGTATGACCCTATCAATTATTTACTGGCGAAAAATTCTTTCACCTTGTCTTTGTGCACCATCATTTCTTTGAATGAGTACTTACCACTTACCGGATCTTTTACAGATTTGATCACTTTGACATAATCTTTTCCAGAACCTGCATTGGCGGCCCGTTGTGCAACTTTCGCGTTTTTAGAAACTTTTGCCATGATTATTTAATTTCTTTGTGAATTGTATATTTTTTCATGATGGGATTGTACTTTTTTATTTCCAACCGATCAGGGGTATTCTTCTTGTTTTTTTGAGTAATGTAGCGAGAAGTACCCGGAAGACCCGAAGTCTTATGTTCTGTACATTCCAGGATGATTTGCTGTCGATTACCTTTACTTCTTTTGGCCATGATTTAAAAATTTACTGGTTTGGCGAATGATGATGTTAAATTAAAGTTCTACGGATTGGGCAAATCCTTTTGCTTTTTGGTCCTTTATAAACTGGTAGATACCCACTTTATCGATGGTGCGGAGAGAAGCTGTGGATACCCGAAGCTCGATCCATTTTTTCAATTCAGGGACAAAAAATCTTTTATCCTGAAGATTTGGATAAAAATGACGCTTTGTCTTACGATTTGAATGTGATACGTGATTGCCTTTTACGGGTCTTTTTCCGGTCAAATCACAAGTTTTAGACATAATATATAATTTTTAATATTTATAAAATCCTTATTTTCAGTGACTTCGGAAGGACTCGAACCTTCAACCTTCTGATCCGTAGTCAGATGCTCTATCCAATTGAGCTACGAAGCCCTAAAACGGAGGGCAAAAGTAAGACTAAATATGGATCTAGGCAAATATTTATTTATCAAGAATTCAATGGATTACACTGAACCCTAATATGTTAACTCTTCATTGGATTATTTAACTACAGGATTTGGCCTAAAACTGTTTTCCCACAAAATCCAGCCCATTACGATCAACGCAATATTCTTAAAAATATATTGTCCTACGATTGTAAAAGAATAAGGAAAATGGGTAAACGTTACCTCAGGGAAAAAAAACATGGGTAGAAAGGTGCCTGCCATATGTATAAAAAACAGGATCAAAACAGCACGACGGCAGAAACCGGATAAAAAACAAAATCCCAAGATAATTTCCCATATGCCTATTAACCACAAACCCAACTGATCGGGAATTGAACCAAACGACAAACTATGAATGGTCCTTATCACCAGTCCTTCTGCCGGACTCATCCCCTGAAATAATTTTAATATTCCAAACCATAAATAGATTAATCCCAAACTTATTTTTATAAGTCTGACTGATATTACTGATAGCGATCGTTGCATAAAAGAATAAATAAATGACAATAATAATTTAGTATGGAAAAGCAATGATCTATTAAATGAAAATCTTAACCTAAAATTTTCATAAGGAAAAGACATGATTTAAATCAGTCACAGATAAGTAAAAAAGACCTGTACTAAATGCTGATCATGGTGATGATGCGTTAAAGAG
>CALMKY010000118.1 GCA_937867195.1 uncultured Saprospiraceae bacterium
TAGAGAGATGGCCACGAGGCCGGTAATGATAACCGCGTAGGATAAAGGACCACTCACCAGTCCGGTAAGCCAAAAATAGAAAGCAAACTGATGAAAATACAGGCCGACGACCGGATAGATAAATAGTTGTGCTGAGAGTGAAACAGACATCATTTTCCAGAATTCCTGCAACCATTTTTGTTTGATGATCCATACGGTGCGGATCGGCTCATATAAAATAAATATTCCTGCCATGGCACCAAAAGAAAGTTGGAATCCAATATTGTAAACATCCATTGGATTTAACATGAGAAGTACAAATGCCGTCATAGAAAGAATGTTGATCGAAGTACTATGACGTTGAATCATTCGACCGCATTGAAATAAAGTAAACATCAACGCGGATCGCACGATCGAAGGAGTCGCTCCAGTAAAAAACGTATACAACCAGGTCATGACGATGATGATCATGGTTTTGTGAGATTTCTTCATTCTCAGTTTTCCGGGAAGTTTACCAATGATAAACTCAAGAAGGGTCGCGATGATCATGACGTGCATACCCGAAACTGCCAGAATGTGAACCGCCCCGGTTGCTGAATAAGCCCTGAACAATTCAGGGTCGATTTGCTTCCTCAAGCCAACGATCATGGCACTGGCAACCGGATAATCTCTGATGTTTGGAATAGCTTCCTTAATTTTTTTATCCGTCAGGTCTCTGATCCTGGACAGTAAAGAAGGTTTGGCTTTGAAGATGATTTTAAATTGATTGGTATCTGCGTAGGTTATTGAATGTATGTTTTTGTGATGCAATACATTTTTCCAATCAAATTCAAAGGGAGCAGATGCTCCGGGTGGCTCTGTGATTTTTGATTTGCATTGAAGAATATCACCTACTTCGGGCACGTAAGAATATGCCAAAGGTATCCTGATCAGAATATTTCCCCGGTAATGCTGAACTATGTTTTTTTCAATCATTGCCTTAGCCTGGCAGTAACAATCCCAATATTTATTCTTTTCCTCCTTAGAGTAAATCTTATAAACACCTTCAGCCGTGGTGTTGATTGAAAAATGATTTGGAAGATTCTTTTCATTTCTTACTTGTGACCAGATAATTCCTACCGATGCAAAAAATAGAAAATGACCGATACCGAATACAAATGAAAGATTCAAATGGGCTTTGATGCGCCGGTCCAGGATGATCATGCTTATGAAAGAAGCCAGTGCAATGAACAATGGACCATACATCTGAGCAATCAAATCAGATGCCAGAATACCAGAAATAAATGGAATGCAAATCCGTACGAAAGGGTATTGGATCCAGGGTATTCTAATATCATTTGCGGTCCACCAGGTGTTCATAAAAAAATGTGTTATCGTAGCATAGAATCCGGTTTATATTTAAACTGTGCAAAGAACCAAATCACGATCAAACAACATAACGGCACAATGTAGGCTTTTTGCATACTGCCGGTAGCATCCGAAATACGGCCCATGATCAATGGAAAGACGCCTCCACCAACAATGGACATCACCAGGAAAGAGGCTGCAATCTTTGTCTCTTCTCCCAAGCCTTTTATTCCCAATGCAAAAATGGTAGGGAACATAATGGATAAAAAGAAAGGAACCCCTACGACGGCATAGACAGCTATATTACCTTTGGTTAATAATGCAATGGCCAATAAGGTGATGGTAATCAGACAGTACGTAGCCAATAACCTGGCAGGTGCAATAAACTTCATTAAATAGGTACCGGCAAATCGTCCCACTACAAAGCCAGCCATCGCGATATAGCCCCATAAGAAGGCTGCATTTTTTTCAGGTAAATTCATTAATGATTTGGATAATCTGATAAAGAAGCTTCCTACACAAACTTGGGTGCCGACATAACAGGCTTCTGCAATCACAGCCCATTTCAGATGGGTATGCCGGAATACTTTCCAGGAAAACTGGTGCTCTGCTTGGGCTTCTCCTTCGAATTCAGGAATATTGGCTAAAAAGAAAATGATGAAGACTGCAAAAATGATTAAAGCTAAAATTATATAAAATGATTTAACCGTCGATATTTCAAAATTCAGATACGACTGCAGTTGGTCGGGAGTCATTGCATTGAGTTCGTCTTTTGTTTTTTCTATCCCGGATAAAATAAAATTACCACCTATGATGGGAGCAATGACAGCCCCCAGTCCATTAAAAGATTGTGCAAAATTAAGCCGCTGCTCTGAGGTGTCAGCATCTCCTAATTTTGTTACGTATGGATTCGCAACGGTTTCCAAAAAAGTCGCCCCGCTGGCTGCCACAAATAAAGCCGTTAAGAACAAACTATAACTCCTTATACTCGCGGCGGGATAAAACATCAAAGCACCGATTGCATACAGAGCCAAGCCGATGAGTATACCTTTTTTATAGCCATATTTGTGCATGACCCATCCTGCCGGCAAGGCTATCAGAAAGTAGCCGAAATACACTGCTGAATCTATCAATGCCGACTGCGTATCGGTCAATTGGCATGCTTTCTTTAAATGCGGTATTAAGATGGGATTGAGATTATGAAGAAACGCCCACAAAAAAAACAAAGAAGTAACCAGTACAAATGGTAATAGGTATTTTTTATTCATCGTGTGGTGAAAGTAAAAAATACTTTGGTAATGCAATAAAGATTTGGATCGATTTATTGCCCTTTACAGGAAATGAAATTTTTTTTAGTTTGTAATAAGAAGGATTTAGAAAAAATCATATAGAAGAAACAGAGATCGATTGAATCCAAAACCGTTTTTAAAGATTAAAATCTCCTTCGTATACATACGTTGCTTCACCGCATAACCAGATATCGCTAAAATCACCGGGCTGGTTTCGTTTAAACTTAACTTTCAGGGATCCTCCTTTTGCCCGGAGTTTAAGTTCCTGTTTATCATAAATGCGTTCTTCTTCTACGATGGCCAGTGCAGCAGCGGTAGCGCCGGTGCCGCAAGCCCAGGTTTCGTCCTCAACACCTCGCTCATAGGTACGGATGTCATAACCATCTTGAGCTTTGGATATAAAATTTACATTGATACCATTGGGAAACGATGCACTGTATCGTATCGATCTGCCTTCGTCGTAGACCGGATAATGAGCTATATTACTAACTCTTTTGATATAGTGCGGTGATCCGGTGTTGAGCTCAGCATGATCATCATACAGGTCAATGGTAGTTACATCTGACATTTTAAGCTCGATATAACTTTCTTGCACGATCTTGGCCAGGTGAGGACCGTCGGAGGCATTAAAAGATGCCGTAGATTCTACCATTCCGAGTTTATGAGCAAGGCTTACAATACATCGACCACCATTGCCGCACATCGATCCTGGATTGCCATCCGAATTATAATAAATCATTTCAAAGTCAAAACCATCTTTGTTTTCTATCATCATCACTCCATCAGCACCTATCCCAAACCGGCGATGGCATAAAAAAGTGATCTTTTCTTTGTTTTTAATGGAATCATACCGATGGTCCCGATTGTCAATCAATACAAAATCATTACCGGCACCTTGATATTTATAAAAATGAATCAACATGTATGACAAAGTTAAGTGGAAAAAAATGGAAGGCTTTACTCATAAAATATTTGGATCCCATTGTACTCCGTTGTGATTACTTTCTTATCTTGCTCAATAATTGGAAAATGTGATCATAGTTTCCGATTCAAGGGATCGATGCGAATTTTGATTTTTTTTATTTGGATTGCGTTGGGTGTTGTTTACTTCTTGATTTGGAGTAAAAGAGAGTCGTGTTGTGATGTAAGCAATTCCAGGCACCTTCTCAACGGTATAGATTCGCCGGCTGTTCAGCCAGTACCTAATACACCTTCAGATAAAAAAAATATTTCTTCATTAAATGGACCTACTATACCGCCCGTTGCCGATACGATTGTAAAAGACGAAGCGGGTTGCGTGTTATTTGCCTGGAGAAAACCAGAACCAATTATGAAATCATGTTTTGCTGGCTGGAAAGATTCTATTATAAAATCCATGATTCCGGGGCAATCACTAGAAATCATCGGTAACTACTATGAAAAGGAAAACTTTAATATGGCGGGCGGTGATTTAGGCTTGATCCGGGCGACTCAGGTCAAAGATTCATTCCAGGATACCTATTTACCCTCTGATAGAATCATTCTTCGCAGTAGGCCTTTTTCTGATCCCATTGAGAAACCCTACACAAGATTTCCAGCCATTCAAACCAAAGCCGTGTTTATGAACGATCAGGTCAAAGAATTGGACGATAAGACTTTGATTTATTTTAAATATGCTACCAGTAAGCAATTAAACAGCGGTATAGTGAAATTGTATGCAGATCACCTGGTCAGACGATTGAAAAATACAGACGAAGAAATCAATATAGTAGGCCATACCGATGATGATGCTACCGCCGAACACAATATGGCCCTGGGACTTCAACGGGCCAACCTCGTAAAAAATCTATTGATAACCAAAGGAATCCAATCTTCGAGAATTCACACAAGTTCAAAAGGTGAAACCGAACCAATTTCTCCCAACGACACTGAAGAAAACCGCAAATTAAATCGCAGAGTAGAACTCACCATTATTCCTCATTCCTCCAATTAAAACTTATTTATGGCGTCATTTCCAATTTCAATGTGTGATTTACCCTGGTGGGCAGTACTGCTTTCATGGTTGTTGCCGGCTTTACTTGGCTATTTATGGGGAATGCTACAATGGAGTCGTTATAAAACCAAAAGCAAGAAAAATGAATTAGACCTTGCTTCAGCCAGCCGTCGGATTGTAAATCTGGAAAAAGAAATTACCGAATGTCGAAGCGCTTATGAAAAAGTTATTCGTGAAAAGGATAAGATCATTACAAATCAAGCAGCCAACGCTAAAACGTTAGAATCCAAAGCCAATCAAAGTGAATTAGGCAGCACCCCAACTCAGCCTGCCAGTACTCATGTCCCGGCCGATATATTGCACGAGACCCGCCCCATATTTGGTTATGCAATCAGACGAAATGATCTGAAGGTCATCGATGGAATCGATCCTAAAATCGAAAAAATCCTGCACGAAGCCGGTATTCATGACTGGTATCAATTAGAAAAAACCGATGCGAAAGTATTGTCCACTCTAGTCAATAATGCAGGCATTACAGCAGAAACCACGACCTGGCCGTATCAGGCATCATTAGCAAGACAAGAGAAATGGAATGATTTAAAAGAATTGCAATCAAGAAAATAAGTTTATCAAATTAATTATTCAAATGAATGATACACATAAACCAGGCAATCCAGCCTAGTGACCTCAATGGTAAACTCAAAATATTTTGGGAACTATCAGGTCAAAAAATAAAAAATATAGAAAACAATTATGATGAATCCAAAGGGTCCCCGGTATTTACCATTGCAGGAAAGTACTCTACCCGCGGATGGACCGAATGGACTCAGGGTTTTCAATTCGGATCCGCTTTATTACAATATGACGCCACGGGTGAGAAGGATTTTTTAACAGCCGGTAGAAGCAAAACGATTTCAAGAATGGCTCCTCATGTAAGCCATATCGGCGTACACGATCATGGATTCAATAATGTCAGTACATATGGGAATTTATTGAGACTCATGCAGGAAGGAAAAATTGAATCGAATGAATGGGAAAAGAACTTTTATGAACTGGCACTTAAGATTTCCGGAGCCGTGCAAGCTTCCAGATGGACTATTATTAAAAATGGCGGATTCATTCACTCGTTCAATGGAGCTCATTCTTTGTTTGTAGATACAATACGCTCTTGCCGCGCATTGATTCTTAGTCATGAATTGGGTCATACATTTCAGGCTGAAAACGATGTAAAGATTAATTTACTCGATCGGGCGATGCAGCATATCAAAGCCACGGCAGAGTATTCCATTTATTATGGTGAAGGCCGTGATGTTTATGATGTGCGGGGACGTACAGCGCATGAACAGATTTTCAATGTGAAAGATGGAAATTATCGCTGTCCTAATTCGCAACAAGGTTATACCGGTTTCAGTACATGGACCCGAGGTCTTGCTTGGGCTATCTGTGGATTTGCAGAACAATTGGAATGGATCGATCAGTCAAAAGCGAGTGAGCCCGGATTCAATCACCATAAAAAGGATTATACCGATACGATCCTGAAAGCGGCCAAAGCCACTTGTGATTTTTATATAGACCACTCTCCCGTAGACGGAGTTCCTTATTGGGACACAGGGGCGCCGGAACTTACTAAATTGGGTGATTATTTAAATCAAAATTCCAATCCATACAATGATTATGAGCCCATCGATGCATCGGCTGCCGCAATCGCATCACAAGGTTTCCTGAGATTGGGTAGATATCTGATGGCGCAGGGTGAACAGGATACCGGTAAAAAGTATTTTCAAACAGGGTTGACCATTGTAAATACATTATTGGATAGACCTTATCTGAGTTTTGATCCTAACCATCAGGGTTTGCTCTTACATTCTGTTTATCATCGGCCCAATGGATGGGACTATACCCCGCCGGGCAGCAAAATACCCAATGGTGAATCCAGTATGTGGGGAGATTATCATATTCGTGAGGTTTGCTTGTATTTAACCAAATTGAATGCTAACGGTCCTTACTATACTTACTTTAATTGTATAAAATAGCACGGTATGCTATCCGCTGATCTAAATAAACTATGCATCCATACGATCACGACCAAACCCTGGGAGATCGAGACCTCGTGTAAGAAATTTTCCCGAGCCGGAGTAAAAGGAATTTCAGTCTGGCGGGACACACTCTCCGGGAGAAATATACGACAAACGGGAGAGATGCTCAGAGATCATGGTTTATCCATTGTTTCCCTGGTAAGAGGTGGATTTTTTCCATCCTTTGATCCACAGAAAAGAAAGCAAGCTATCGATCAAAACAAAAAAGCCATTGAAGAAGCTTATTTGTTGGGAGCACCATTAATAGTCTTGGTTTGTGGGGCCGACCCTAAACAAGATCTATCTGAGTCCAGGAAACAAATCAAAGAAGGAATCGAACACCTGCTCGACGATTGCAGATCAGTCAATGTAAAACTGGCCATTGAGCCGTTGCATCCGGTCTATGCCGATACCCGGTCTGCCGTCAATTCGATGAAACAAGCAAATGATCTGGTAGAATCCATTGGCTCTCCAGTGGTAGGAGTAGCAGTAGATGTTTATCATGTGTGGTGGGATCCGGAATTGGAAACAGAGATCACCCGATGCGGCAAAATGAATGCACTGTTTGCATATCATGTATGTGACTGGAAAGTGCCGACGCTGGATGTTCTCAATGATCGTGGTCTGATGGGTGAAGGTTGTATTCAACTCAAACAAATCAGATCCTGGGTACAGACTGCTGGCTTTACTGGTTGGAATGAAGTCGAAATATTTTCCAATTTGTATTGGCAACAAGATCAAGATCTTTTTTTAAATAAAATCATCCAGGCATATCAGAAATATGTTTAGATCAGCTCTTTATTAGTAGGTTTGTATTAAATAAAATTAAATGATTCAACATACCGTAGGAATTATCATGAACGGTGTCACAGGCCGGATGGGCACCAATCAACATCTTATCAGATCCATTGCAGAAATTATTAAACAAGGTGGTGTAAAAATCAATCCGGGTGAAGTGATTATGCCGGACCCTATCTTAATTGGCCGCGATGAAAACAAACTTAAAAAACTTTCAACCTTGACGGGCATCCAAAGCTGGAGCACGGACATTGATGCCGCTCTCAAAGATTCCCGATATACTGTTTATTTCGATGCCCAGACCACCGGTCGACGGGCTGATGCCGTGAAGAAAGCTATCAAAGCCGGTAAACATATTTATTGTGAAAAGCCGATCGCGGTAAGTACAGAAGCAGCTTTGGAATTGTATAAACTGTGTACACAGGCCGGATTGAAAAATGGAGTCGTGCAGGACAAATTATGGTTGCCGGGCATCATGAAAATAAAAAGACTGATCCAGCAAGGTTTTTTTGGAAAAATATTATCAGTGCGAGGCGAATTTGGTTATTGGGTGTTTGAAGGCCATTCCATAACAGCTCAAAGACCATCCTGGAATTACCGTAAAGAAGACGATGGAGGTATCATTGTAGATATGCTATGCCATTGGAGATATGTGCTGGATAATGTGTTTGGAAATGTAAAAGCCGTATCATGCCTTGGAGCCACGCACATTGAAAAACGGATCGACGAAAATGGTAACGAATACACCTGTACGGCGGATGATGCTGCCTATGCCACATTTGAATTGGAAGGAGGGGTGATCGCTCAATTTAATTCATCCTGGACAGTGCGCGTGCGACGAGATGATTTACTTACCCTGCAAGTAGATGGTACGCTTGGAAGTGCTGTAGCAGGTTTGCGTGAATGTTATACTCAGCATTATGGAAATACTCCCAAACCCACCTGGAATCCAGACATAGTACAACCTATAGATTTTTATGCAGGCTGGTCTAAAGTACCAGAACAGGAATCGTATGATAATGCTTTTAAAGCTCAATGGGAATTATTTTTAAAACATATTGTGAAAAATGATCCTTTTCCCTGGAGTCTATATGAAGGTGCCAAGGGAGTGCAACTGGCAGAGAAAGGCCTTGAAAGCTGGCAAAAAAGAACCTGGCTGGATATACCGCCATTAGCTCATTAAGTATGAATCAGGTTGCATTTATCACCGGAGGTAGTCGCGGCATTGGACTGGGTATTGCAAGAAAACTCGCATCTCAAAAAATCAACCTTGCCATCAATGGAGTTCGCGATGAAAATGCCGTCATGGACACGATCCATGAATTGAAATCTCAAGGTGTGGATGTCCTCTACTGCCAGGGAAATGTCGCATTAGCCAAGGATCGGGCCGACATGATCGATAAAATTAATTCACATTTTGGTCAACTAAACTTCCTGATCAACAATGCCGGTATCGCCCCCCGGGAAAGGAAAGATGTCCTTCAAACCTCGGAGGCCTCTTTTGATGAAGTATTGGATACCAATCTCAAGTCTACCTATTTTATGACGCAATCTATTGCAAATTGGATGATAGATCAAAAAGAGCTGAATCCAAATTTCAATGCCGCGATTATAAATATTTCATCTATCTCATCCGTCGTTGCTTCTGTTAATCGCGGTGAATATTGTATATCCAAAGCGGGCATTAGTATGACGACTCAATTATTCGCAGTGCGATTAGGTGAATACAATATCCCGGTGTATGAGGTAAGACCCGGTATCATTGAAACAGATATGACGTCCGGAGTAAAAGAGAAGTACGATAAGATGATCAGTGAAGGATTGACTATTCAAAAAAGATGGGGTAGCCCGGAAGATGTAGGTAAATGTGTGTCCGCCATTATTAAAGGAGATTTCCCATATTCCACAGGTCAGGTATTTTATATCGATGGCGGATTGATGATAGACAGATTGTAATCAAACATAATCTCCGGGCCTGTCCGAAGGTTTTTTTTCAATCATTCGCCTCGCAACAAATCCCGTGACCAGTCCAAATCCAAATCCTCCAATGTGTGCCCAAAAAGCTACACCGCTGCTTTGTGATTGCGATGCCTGATTTCCTAAAGAAAAGAAACCGCTAACGAGCTGTTGGACAATCCAAAAACCGAGGAAATAAATCGCAGAAATATAAAAAGAACTAAACCAGTACAAGACCAATATTTTGACTTTCGATGCAGGAAACATTACAATGTACGCGCCCAATACTGCTGAGATGGCACCACTTGCTCCGATCGCGGGCACAT
>CALMKY010000119.1 GCA_937867195.1 uncultured Saprospiraceae bacterium
TCAAACTCAAGTGGTATTTTCTAATATGACCCTGGTAGGTCCTTCAGCGGTAACTGCTGCAGGCGGTGTTCAGAAGACAACAGCCAATCCAAATGGAGCAGCATTCAGTGCTAATTATGTTGCTGCTGTGCACGTACGCAGAAATTCATCATTGAGTCTATTTAATTCAGTTACGTTGGGTTGGCCAGCTGGTATATTATTTGATGCTAGTACGACAGCCAAAAATATTGCTAACGGAACTGCCGTGTTTCAGAACAACTTAATTGGAGGAAATACAATCGGAACTGTCAATGGTACTTCCAATCAAATAAGGGATTTGTTGTATTTAGCATCACCCGGAGCAGGTAGTTTGACAGCAATCAATACGATCGCTGCGGATACTTCAGCCTGGGGACCTGCTGTAGGTCCATTTACTTATTGGGCTGCTAATAATTTACCCAGATTAAAAGGAACAGATGATTTTATGCTTACAGATCCATTCAAATTCCCTACACCAGATATTACACCCAAAGCAGGTTCTCCGGCTTTGACAGCTTCTTTATTTACTCATGATAAACTAAAAGATGCATTCTTTGACAAAACACCTGCCTTTATTGGTGCTGTTTCTTCTGGTAGCAATTTTACCACAGAATCCTGGGTAAACTTTGATCCACAAAATGTTGTGTATAAATAGTAGTTTTCAAAAAAAATATCTTTTTAAGAGCCTTTCGACTAGAAGCATAGTCTCCCTAAAAGATTATGCTTCCTTTTTTTAAAGTCAGATCAAACAAACATGAAAATAAACTATTGGCTTTTGAACTGTCTTGTATTGATGATTTATTGTAAACGGACAGATCATAAAATTCAGAATCCACAAGTGGAATTAGCAAAATCTCATACAGCCGTAGCTGTGAATGATTCGATTGACAAAAATATTGAAGCAAACGATCGTCGACTGGATATCAAAATGAATCGACAAACAGCGTATGCAAAAAACGGGGATGTGCTTACGATTCAAAAATATTTTGATAAAGGAGATAGTACTAAAATCGTCAAGCTCAGGTATGAATATTTAACGGGTAAAACTAAAATGGAAGTAGTACAGTATCATTATATCGATCAGTCCATTTCTATGATTCATGAGTATCAGTATGATAAAACCTGTAAGCCCGATCATCAATGTATGTACGAGAGTAAAATTTACCTGGATCATGATACAATATTTTTCGGATTGGAGAGAAACGCAACCGGTACACCGCCCATCATTGAAAACGCACGATATCAGACTCGCCCACTGAATCAAAGGGATCTTGAATCCTTCCTCATCAAACAACAAAATATATTGCATCAATACGATTCACTTCAAATGAGGAATGACAAACTATAGGTACTACATCTCTTAAAATTTATTTTCAGTTTGTTTAAAGGCTACGCGTATCACAGGATAAGCGAGCCTTTTTTATTTTAAAGATTATATTTTTTAAATTTACGGGTATCATGAATAAAATTGACCTGAAAGAGGATCATTGGGCTATGATCCTTTCCGGAATAATAATATCTGTTATTGTGGTAATATCATTTATAAACCCGTCCTTATTGAGTGGAATACCCAAATTTGCATGGTCTGGTAATGAGGATTTGAATTCTACTGTATTTTCATCCATCAATCTTGAACGTTTGATGACCTATGCAATCATCCTGATGACAGGCATAGCCTGGAGTATGGGATGGCGTTCATTCAAATCAATTATCGGATTTATAATTTTGATATTTTGGGCTTATTTTTCATTGTTTCTAAGCGGAAATAAATCGATCAGTCACTACGGATTGGAGTATGTAGTTTTTGCTTTATTGATCGGATTAATCTTACGCAATTTTAATATTGCCCCATCGTGGCTTTTATCCATGGCTCGATCTGAACTCTATATTAAAACCGGGTTAATCATTTTGGGTACGAGTGTTTTATTTACAGACATTTTAAAAGCCGGTATACCAGGAATTGCACAAGCTCTGATTGTCGTATTGGTAGTATGGTTTGTATCGTTATTAATTAGCCGCAAACTCAAGGTCGACGATGAATATGGCGTATTAATAGCTTCCGCG
>CALMKY010000120.1 GCA_937867195.1 uncultured Saprospiraceae bacterium
CGTTAGGAAATAAACTGGATAAAAATACATGGCCATTGATTGCCATCAATTCGAATGATAAAGGGATGTCCCCCGGTGATGCATATGACAAGATGCAAGCCCGTGCCAAAGATCACCGGTATGGATTTCCATATATCTATGATGAAAGCCAGGAAATTGTAAGAGCATTTGGTGCTTCACGGACCCCTCATTTTTATGTATTGGATGCAAATAAAAAAGTAAGATACATAGGAGCCCTCGATGATAATGCTGAAGATGCCAAAGCTGTAAAAATAAATTATGTGGAATCTGCCATCAAAGCCATCCAGGATGGTAAAGACCCGAATCCGTCTTTTACTAGAGCTGTGGGTTGTGGTATTAAGAAAAGACCTGCATAATAAATTAATAATAATACAAATCGGGATATGGAGCCTGCTTTAAAATTTGGAATCGATGAATTTTTAAAGCAGGCTTCTTCATTTGAAGGTTACAGGACGGCCATCGTTTGCAACAAAGCATCTCAGACTGCCGATGGCATCCCCAGCTATAAAGCATGTCTTAAATCCGGTATTCAGATCGTGACCATTTTCAGTCCAGAACATGGCTTCGATGCAAGCGGAGAAGATGGGGTATATCAGCATGATTCCAGTGATGAAGAATTTCACATTCCGGTCATTAGCCTGTATGGAAATTCTCTGAAGCCTGGTTCAAAATCATTGCAAAACATTGATCTTGTATTGATCGATTTGCAAGAGATTGGATGCAGATTTTATACCTATTTATGGACCATGACATATGTGATGGAGGCTTGCATGGCAAACAAGATTCAATGTATCATACTGGACCGACCCAATCCTTTAAGTGGTAATTTCGAATTGGCGGAAGGTCCTTTTCTCGACGAATTAAATTGTAGTTCCTTTATCGGAAGGTTTTCTATTCCGATTAGACATTCCTGCACCCTGGGTGAGTTAGCTCTTTATTTTAGAGATCGCAGATTTCCTGATCTGGACCTGGACATAATGAAAATGCAAGGATGGACAAGAGATCAATACAACCGCATTATACACTATCCAACCTCTCCGGCTATAAGAAAATTTGAAATCGTGCTGATGTATCCGGGACTCGGATTACTGGAAGGTATCCAGATCAATGAAGGTCGGGGGACCGATACACCTTTTCTAAAATTCGGATCACCCTTTCTCCATGGTCTTGAAATCATTGAAAATTTAAACAGAGTGCAGCTAAATGGCTTGAGACTCCATCCGACCGAGTACATCCCGGAGGATGGAATTTACCATCACGAAGTCTGCCGGGGTGTTGAAATCGAAATTATGAATCACCGAGCGATCAAACCTGTACAATTTGGGATTCAATTAATTCATACCTTAATTCGATTGTATCCTCATAAGATCATTCCAAGATTATACCCTACATTGGCTAATCCTACCGGCGAAAATCATTTAGATCGATTGCTGGGTGTCCAGGATTCTTTCAAGCACTTGTCAACAGACATCCAAATGGTTCATGAAATTAGTGATCAATGGCAAACCACCGTGCATCCATATTTATTGTATGGATCTTGATTTGTTAGATAATTTCTGTATTACCTATTCAGTTGGTTCATTCCTTCCTGGTTACTTGAAAAATAAATAGCTTAATGCATTTGATAAGAACTTTATCCTGACATCTGTTGTAAGTACAATATGGAAAGATAACTTGGTGTTTTGTGGTCCCGGCACCGGCATATTTTTACTTCATTTTATTTTTATTCATCGGTATTTTAAAGCGCTATCCCGCAATTGAGTTAAACATGTTATGGTGCATGCAGAATAGGTTTACGATTAGATTGTCTAATTTTTGAATCCGACGGTATAGTATTTAATTTTATTTTGAGTACATGCAATCGATTTCGTATACCCTGCTTATATTAGTCGCTCAATTTAGTCGAATATGAATAAAATACTGATTCTATTATTTTGCCTTCCGCTATTGATCAAATCGCAAAGTACTTCACCCAGCGTTTCGCCGGGAGCAGATTACATCAAAGCCATTACACCATTGTGGACGGGTGAACGCAGCCCGGATGGAAGACCGCATGTCTCCGATCGATTGCTGGAGCGGTTAAAAAATGTTTCGATGGAAGAAGCCTGGGGCTACCTCAGAAACAAAGGGTATATGAATCAGTACGAAGGAAACTGGTGGATCTTGAGACCGGATTCAGCTTTGGTGGGTAGGGTAGTGACAGCTCAATATGCTCCGCTAAGACCTGATCTTGAAAAAATACTTAAGGATAAAGGCAAAGCCGAAGGTCGTATCGGCAATATGAACTCTTGGCCCATCGATGTACTAAAGAATGGGGACCTTTATGTCGCTGACAGCTATGAAAAAATTATAGATGGTACCCTGATTGGTGATAATCTTGGGAATGCTATTTATGCTAAATCTCATACCGGAGTAATTTTCTACGGTTCAGTAAGAGATATTGCCGGTTTGGATGAAATAGCAGGTTTCAATGCTTTTACGAAAGGTCATGACCCATCTTATATACAACAAATGATGCTAACCGGTCTCAATGTACCGATCCGCATGGGCAGGGCATATGTACTGCCGGGAGATTTAGCATTAGCCCGAAAAGGGGGTGTTGTATTCATTCCCCCGCATTTTGCGGAAGATCTTATTATCAATTCAGAGTTTATCCAATTAAAAGACCGGTTTGGACATCAACGACTGCGTGAAGGAAAGTTTACACCGGGTCAGATCGATGGTGCATGGTCTGATGAAATCAAAAAAGATTTTCTTTCCTGGCTCAATACACAGAAACTGCCCATGACCCGTACAGAATTGGATAATTTTATGAAAGACCGCACCTGGTGATATCTGATTCGATGGTTTGTATTCATTACATAATTGACTTTAATTAAAAAATTTAGATTGATATGAATAGTTTAAATCCTTCTCAAAAATATTTATCCAAGCTTGGACTCAAAGACCCGGAACCCTTCGATGAATCAAAGGAATTGAAAAGCCATTCCAGGCGATCGTTCTTTAAGAAATCTACTTTGGGTGGCATTTCATTGGGCAGTGCATTATTTGGTGCTCCGATTGGTGATATTATCGCCGAATCCACTCAAAAGGTAAGTCGTATGTCGGCACCTTCTGATTTGAGGATCACTGATATGAAATATTGTACTACGACCGTATTGGGGCGCACGTCCATCATTCGAATTGACACCAACCAGGGAATTTATGGTCTTGGCGAAGTGAGAGATGGTGCAGATGTACGGTATGCATTATTTCTCAAAAGCAGGATCTTGGGTGCCAATCCATGTAATGTAGAGCAAATCTTCAAAGCCATCCGCCAGTTTGGTGGACAATCCAGGCAAGCAGGTGGAGTCTGTGGAGTAGAAATGGCCCTTTGGGATATTGTAGGTAAAGCATACAACGTACCTGCCTGGCAATTATTAGGCGGAAGGTATCGCGATAAAATAAGGTTGTATGCCGATACACCCGAAGCCGGGTCCCCTGAAGAACAGAAAAAACTAATGAACTACCGGATCAATGACCAGGGATATACCTGGTTAAAAATGGACCTCGGTATCGGTGAACTAAAAGGTATTCCAGGAGCTTTAGTGAATGATAAATTTTGGCAAAACTCCGGCGGTAATATTGCCCAATGGGGTGATCAAAGTAATTATATGTCTTATGCAAATACACTGCATCCTTTTACTCAGATCCAGATTACCGATAAAGGATTGGATGAATTGGCCAAATTAGTGGATACGGTAAGGGGCATGCTTGGATACCAGATACCATTGGCAACGGATCATTATGGACACTTTGATTTAAATAATGGAATCAGACTTGGTAAAGCTGTGGAAAAGTATAGACTGGCCTGGTTGGAAGACATTGTTTCGTGGGAATTAACTGACCAGTGGAAGACGATGTCAGATGCCTTGGAGACACCTTGCCTTACAGGTGAAGACATCTATTTATTGAAAAATTTCAAACCATTGATCGATATTCATGCCGTAGATATCATTCATCCTGACCTGGCTACATCCGGAGGTCTTTTGGAGACTAAGAGAATCGGTGACTATGCTGAAGAACATGGTATTGCCATGGCCATGCACCAGGCCGGGACTCCGGTATCTTTCATGGCAAATGTAAATTGTGCAGCTGCCACCCAAAATTTCCTTGCCCTTGAACACCATTCCATTGATTTGCCCTGGTGGGAGAGTCTTGTCAAGACTACCGATGGCAGGCAATTGATTACCAAAGGATTTGCCAATCTTCCTTTAACAGCGCCTGGACTGGGGATAGAGCTCAATGATGAAGTGGTGAAACAACATTTGCATGAATCTGACAAGACTTATTTTGAACCTACTCCACAATGGAACGAAAGAAGGTCACACGATCGCATCTTTAGTTGATATATCTCTACCGTACAGAAGTGTATCAAAATCGTACACTTTTATTTTTTAATTCGCGGTTAAAGTATTTGACTATCAATTACTTGAGTTTTTGGCATGTATTTTCCAATTCAATACAATATGCTGAAAAACTTTTTAAATATTATCGTCAGGAATTTATGGAAATCCAAAACGTATACATTGATCAACGTTTTGGGTATGGGTATCGGCATGGGGGTCATGATTTGGGCTATTCAAAACATTCGAAATACGTATAGTTTTGACCAGTTCCATGTCAATAAAGATAAAATCTACCGTGTGGTGACCCGCACACAAGGCAGCGAAGGAATGAAAGGTTACTGCCCTTTACCTGTGGGCACTTTGGCTAAAAATGATTTTGCTTCTATTAAATCATCTGTAAGAATGGAATATATGACGACCTCTGTAAAGGGAAGTCAGGAAGAAACACTCAGTAGCAGTATATGTTATACCGATCCGTCTTTTTTTGATTTTTTTAGTTTTAAATTAATAAAAGGAGAAAAAGACATAAACGATCCTTCATCCATTCTATTATCAGAGTCTGAAGCAAAGAAATATTTTGGAAGCACGGATGCGATTGGCAAATCTATTTTATTACACGCGGGGACTGAGAACCAAAGACCCTATACTGTAAAAGGAATCATGCAGGATGCCCCATTAAATTCTTCGATCACCTATGACATCATTGCCAATCTGAATAGCTATATTAAAGCAGATGGAAGCCCGTTAGTAAGTACCGACTGGAAGTATATGGGTGACGCAATGTTTATTTGGCTGGATCACTCTTCAGATATTGCTCATTTGGAGAAAGATTTTACAAAATACATTCCCTTACAGAATACGGCAAGAAAGGATATATTGGTCAATCAATTCATTTTTATGCCTTTGCAAGATATAGGTCATCACGCAAGAGAATTGAATTATAATACATTGTATAGCGCGCCTGAACCAGCGGCTACGTTTGGACCTTTGGTTTTATCGTTACTGATCTTGATTTCTTCCTGCCTCAATTTTGTCAACACGACGATTGTAAAGTCAAATAATCGATTGAAAGAAATGGGTGTCCGGAAAGTATTGGGCAGCGGTCGAATGCAGTTAATTTATCAATTATTGATGGAGTCGGGTGTCATCGTGGCGACCAGTTTGATTTTATCCGTTTTTATAGGAAAATGGTGGATCGGTCAATTCAATAGTATGTTCAATGGGATTAAGTTAGAAGCAAACTATTTGCACGACGGTATTTTGATCAAATGGCTGATATCAATGTTGTTGTTTGTGACGTTGTTTGCAGGGATATATCCTGCCTGGTATGTCAGTCGCACGAATGTCTCCGAGATTTTTAGAGGGAATAAGCAATATGGAGGAGCCAACCTTTTCAGCAGGGTCCTGTTAGGATTGCAAATCACGATTGCCTTCATTACCGTTACGGCTGGTTTTGGGTTTGCCCGTAATGCAGCTTTTCAGCGTGATTATGATTATGGATATCATAAAAATGATGTCTTATATGTAAAAGTTGCCAATCAGGATTTCACGTCTTTTAAAAATGCAATGAATGAAATCGCTACGATTGAAAAATCCATTGGAAGTAAAGGGCATCTCGACA
>CALMKY010000121.1 GCA_937867195.1 uncultured Saprospiraceae bacterium
TAGTTTAAATGAGGAAATTTTTTATTTTGCACAAATTCCTGTAAAACCAGCATTTGTATGGCGTGGCCGGTGGCGGCCTCGGCGCCATGGATACCTGATGTGATGATCACTAATTTTTTTGATGGAATGATCACCACATATTGTCCTTCGAAGCCATCCATCATAATGAGATCATCAGGCAATCCACGTTTGCGTAGGCCGGTCCAGAAATGTGCACTATACTCACCTTTGGAATCCGGAGTTTCTTTGGATGAATAAGCAAGCCAGCCTTCAGGCAATATTCTTTCGCCATTCCATACCCCATCATTACAAAACAACCAGCCGAGTTTAGCCCAATCCCGGGCAGTGGCAAACATAAACTACCGGAAGGGTCAGGCTCCAGGACTGCAGAGGATACACCGATCTTGTCAAATAATTCTGTATGAGGGAAATCAATATATTCTTGCAATGATCTGAATTTACTTTGAATAATGTGTTGGATAAGATTAGTCGTACCGCTGGAATAATACCAATGGGATCCAGGAGGGTAAATCAATTTTTTATTTAATGAAGAAATTCCGGAATTTTCATCAGCAAATAACATTTTAGTCGCATCCGAGACTTTGGTATATTCCTCTTCCCAATGCAACCCACTGCTCATACGCAATAAATCATCGAGGGTGATATTTTTTCGTTCATCTTCTGACCATTCTTTTAGACGGAGTGGAGCGTATACATCGATCATTTTTTTATTAACCAGTACCCCTACCATTGCATTGGTAATGCTTTTAGTCATAGACCAACCAATTAATCGGGTTTGAGGTGTGATTCCATCGGCATATCGTTCAGTTATTTTCTTTCCGTTTTGTAATATTACAATAGCCCGCGTACGATTAGGATGCAAACTATCTTCCAGAAAAGCTTCCTCGATCACCAGATTTAATTTTTGTAATAAAGTATCCTGTACCATGGAGTCGGCCAATGATGCGGAAATGCTTTCATGAGTTCTAAACTGATGATTGAGTCGATCCAAATTGGTATGATTGATTAAGGTACATCCCAGTCCTGGCCGATAGTGCGCGGTCTTATATACCAGACCATAGATATTGGATGTCACCGTTTGATTTACCAGATCTACTTTTTGCTTCGCAAAGGGTATTGCATACAGATCCTGACTCTCGATCGAGGATTGTGAGCGACCTGAAACAAAAATACAGGAACACATCATTTTTGCATTATAGCCAGCTCCTATGTTTGCGTACCGTATACCATACAGCACTCCATCCAGTATTAAAGCCAACAGGATTAAGACTACTGCATACTTCCATTTTTTCATTCATCAAAATTAGAATAATATCCCATCCATATCTTTGTGTTATTATATGAAAAAGTTAATTATTCTTTTATTACCAGTTTTTACGTACGCTCAATCCGTTTCATTTGAAAAATGGATCAGTCTTAAGACAGCAGGCTTTCCGCAAATCTCTCCGGACGGTCATCATGTTTTATATCCCGTCACTTCTACGGATTGGAAGGAGAATACCTATGATACTGAGTATTGGTTGAGTAAAAATGGCAATGCTCCTTTTCAATTGACCCGTACCACAAGGGGATCCAGCAATAATGCGAAATGGAGTCCTGACAGTAAATGGATTTGTTTTAATGCTGATCGGGGTGATAAATCTCAACTCTATGTCATATCCACGGATGGCGGTGAAGCGATTCAAATTACGAAAGAAGAAGATGGTATAAATGGAGGATATGAATGGTGGCCGGATGGTAAAAAAATCATACTTTTCAAAGCCGAACCTGAATCAAAAAAAGATAAATCGATCAAAGAACGATATGGTGCTTTTGGAGTAGAAGGGACTGAATACCGAAGATCGCATCTCTGGTCGCTGGAATTTAATATCGATAGCATCATGATGGCCGGTTTGTATCCATGTTATTCCTCGAAAGATAGTAGTAAAACAGCAGACCCTTGTTATACACTGACCAGGCCTGTAAGAATTACTCAGGGCGATAGCACCGTCGTCGGTTTTGATATTTCGCCCGATGGTAAATACATTGCCTATAGCCAGCAATCGGATCCGCTAATCAATAGCGGTATTCACTCAGATATATACCTCTATGATGTAATGAATAAAAAATCTGCAATGATCATTCACAACCCTTCCGGAGATCATATAGAAAAATGGTCTCCGGATAGTAAACAATTTATATACTCTTCTGAAGTCAATGACACGGTTTCAAATTTTTATAAAAACAATCGACTGTTCATATATGATATTGCGACCCGATCCGGTAAAGAGATACTAAAGTCGTTTGATGAAAATAAAAGCATGGAACATAATATAAAGGCTGCTTTGAATTTCTTCCCCAACCTTGCGTTGGGTGTAATGGATAGTGCAGCCCACGCCTATACTATGCGTATTATGTTTTATAACAGTGCTGTAACTGTTAATTTATCAAAGCTAAAAAAAGATAAAGTCGATGATTATATAAACCGTGGGTATAGCGAAAAAGAAGCAAAAGATTTAGTCAAAAAAGATGAACCAGATTTAAAGAAAAAGGCCATTGATAATGTAAGTAATGCTTTGTATAACCCAACAGCAGAACAAGCAGCCTATCAACAAGCATCCGAAGTGCTAAAATTAGTAAAGCAAAACCCAACAGAAAATGAAATAAAGAGGGAAGCGGATAATTTAATGATGAACAATCTTGTAACAAGCGGCATCCTTCATCAAAACCAATTAGAAGCATTATTAAATGCAAGCGATGTAGCCGCTAAGAAAGCAATAGGCAAAGAAGCGGCGGTAAAAGTTTTGGGCGATACGCTTACAAGCGCTAATCGGCGTTCAAGGGCCGCCATAAAAAAAGCGGTACAAGAAAATAAGT